>JBDTNW010000214.1:0-3911 GCA_039933575.1 Pseudolysinimonas sp.
GGTCGATCCTTCGGGTACGGCGATTTCGGTCAGTTCGAGTGACGCGAGCAGGGCACGCATCGACGCATCTACAACGGTCGGCAGGGCATCGACCGCTGCGTTGAGCGCGAAAGTCGATGCGAGGATGACGAGGGGTTGAACCCTCCCGCCGTCGACGGCAATCACCCCGTCACCGCTGAATCCAAAGAATAGGGCGGGCAGAGCCTGCTCGATCATCGGCATGTCACAGGCAAGAACGAGAACGGCCTCCGTATCGCCGGGGAGTGCGCGAAGCCCCGCCGCGATCGAAGCGACCGGCCCTGAGAACTGAGGTTCCTCGCGGAGGGTGACCACGCCATCCCGAACCTCGTCGCCGATGATCACGGTGTGCCGCACACCGGCCGCGACTGCTGCCTGAATCGTGCGATCCAACAGGGTAATACCGTTGATAGCCAACTGGGACTTCGCCGTTCCGCCCAGCCGCGACGACCGGCCTCCTGCGAGAATCAGGGCGTCGACGATCATGCCGAACACTCTAGGCCGACGGCTTGGAGGCATCACTATCGTGATAGGTATTGGGACATGGGAAGAATCACCGCAAGGAAGCGGGTCACCAGGATCGTGCTCGGTGACGGCACGACCGCCACGACGGTGTCTCGCCGCGAGGACGTTCTCGCCGTCGAAGAGCCGCTGGAGATTCGCGTCGGCGGTGCGGCGCTGAGCATCACGATGCGTACCCCCGGTCACGACTTCGAGCTCGCCACGGGCTTTCTCGTCTCGGAGGGCGTAGTCGCGCGGGCCGGTGAGATCGCCGCCATTCGCTACTGCGCAGGCATCACGGACGACGGCGACAACACCTTCAACGTGCTCGACGTGACCCTTGCCGCCGGCGTTGCCGCCCCCGACCCGAGCCTTGAGCGCAACTTCTACATGACCTCGTCCTGCGGACTGTGCGGCAAAGCCAGCATCGACGCGGTGCGCACGGCATCCCGCCATCCGGTCGCGACCGACGACTTGGTGATCGACGCGGAACTGCTCGCGACTTTCCCCGACCGACTGCGCGCGGGTCAGGATGTTTTTGACAAGACCGGGGGACTGCACGCGGCTGCCCTGTTCGACGGGCGCACCGGCGAGCTGCTCGTGCTGCGCGAGGATGTGGGTCGCCACAATGCCGTCGACAAGGTGATCGGCTGGGCGCACGGTGAAGGTCTTCTGCCGTTGCGCGGCATGGTGCTCCAGGTGTCGGGACGTGCGTCGTTCGAGTTGACCCAGAAGGCGTCCATGGCGGGCATCCCGGTGCTCGCCGCGGTGTCGGCACCGTCGTCTCTGGCGATCGAGCTGGCGCAGGAATCGGGTCTCACGGTCATCGGCTTCATGCGGGGTCGCTCGATGGTCGTCTACTCGCACGACCATCGTGTCTCGGCGCTGCCCAGCGCGCAGGAGGTGGTGACCGGTGACCGAACCCACTGATCCACCGACCGGGCCATATCCCGACATCAAGATCGGTCACAACGAGAACTACGCCGTCGGGGTGCCCGCGATTCTGCACTCGATGGAGCCGGCGCTGCTGCAGATGGGTCCCGTGCGTACTGCGAAACTCATGCTCGCGATCAACCAGAAGGATGGTTTTGATTGCATGAGTTGCGCGTGGCCCGACCCGGGTCACCGCAACGTTCTGGAGTTCTGCGAGAACGGAACGAAGGCGGTCACCTGGGAGGCCACGCCGGTCACCGTGCCGACCAGTTTTTGGAAAGAGAACTCGCTGACCGCGCTGCTCGATCGCGACGAATACTGGCTCGGGCAGCAGGGTCGTCTCACCGAGCCGGTCTATAAAGCGCGCGGCTCCGACCACTACGAACCGGTGAGTTGGGATCGCGCTTTCGAGTTGATCGCCGACCGCCTGAACGCGCTCAAGAGTCCCGACGAAGCCGCGTTCTACACGAGCGGTCGCACCGCGAACGAGACCGCCTTCCTCTACCAACTCTTCGTCCGCGCCTACGGCACCAACAACCTGCCCGACTGCTCGAACATGTGCCACGAGTCGACCGGTACCGCGATGGGCGAAACGCTCGGGATCGGCAAGTCGACCATCGCCTACGACGACTTCGGCAAGGCCGACCTCGTCATCGTGATGGGTCAGAACCCCGGCACCAACCACCCCCGGATGCTGTCGGCCCTCGAGGAGTGCAAGCGCAACGGCGGCCGCATCATTGCCGTGAACCCGCTGCCCGAAGCCGGACTCATCCGATACAAGAATCCGCAGAAGATGCGCGGCATCATCGGGCACGGCACCGCGATGGCCGACCTGTTTCTGCAAATCCGCTCAGGCGGCGACATGGCCCTGCTGCAATCGGCTTCTCGCCGAGTGCTCGACGCGGAGTCCGCGGCACCCGGAACGGTTCTAGACCATGACTTCCTCGCCGAACACACCTCGGGGCTGGCTGAGTTCGAAACTCACCTGGCTGACTTCGACGAAGCAGCTGCCTTGGTCGCGACCGGGCTGACGAGCGCCGAGCTGGATGCTTTCGCCGCCGAGTACCTCGCGGCAGACCGCGTCATCATCACCTGGGCGATGGGCCTCACCCAGCAGAAGAAGGCCGTCTCGACGATCAAAGAGATCGTCAACCTGCTGCTACTGCGCGGCAACATCGGTCGCCCCGGCGCCGGCGCCTCGCCGATCCGAGGGCACTCCAACGTGCAGGGCGACCGCACGATGGGGATCTGGGAAAAGATGCCCGAGAAATTCATGGATGCCATGGATGCCGAATTCGGCTTCTCGGTGCCCCGAGAACACGGCTACGACGCCCTGAAGACCGTCGATGGGCTCCAGCGCGGCGACCTCAAGGTGTTCTTCGCGATGGGCGGCAACTTCGTCGGTGCGATCTCTGACACCGCCGCGGCGGAGGCGGCGATGCGCGGCGCGTCCCTCACCGTTCAGGTGTCGACGAAGCTGAACCGCTCGCACGTCGTGACGGGTGAGGAGGCGATCATCCTGCCGACCCTCGGTCGCACCGAGATTGACCTGCAGAACGGGGCGGCGCAGTTCGTATCCGTCGAAGACAGTGTGTGTGCCGTCCACGCCTCGCACGGAGCGGTGCCGCCGGTTGCGAAGGGACTGCTGTCTGAGGTGGCGATTGTTGCTCGACTCGGCAAGGCGACCCTCGGCGATCGCTTCGGGATCGATTGGGATGCCTACGAGCACGACTACGACGCCATCCGGGAACGGATCGCGCACGTCGTTCCGGGCTTTGCGGACTTCAACACGGTGATCCGTCAGAAAGGCGGGTTCATCTTGCCCAACGGCCCGCGCGATGAACGTCGGTTCGATACGGCGACCGGCAAGGCGATGATCACGGTCAACGAACTCGAACACCTCGAGCGGCCGGTGGGGCGTCTGATTCTGCAAACTCTGCGATCTCACGACCAGTTCAATACGACGATCTACAGCCTCAATGACCGCTACCGCGGCATCAAGAAGGGGCGCGACGTCATCTTCGTGAACCCCGACGACCTCTTCGAGCTCGGGCTTGCCGACAACCAACGCGTCGATATCTACAGCGAGTGGAAAGACGAACCGGATCGCGTGCTGCGCAACTACCGGATCGTCGCCTACCCGACAGCGAAGGGATGCGCCGCCGCGTACTACCCGGAAGCGAACGTGCTCGTGCCCCTCGCGAGTGCCGCCGAGGAGAGCAACACACCCGTCTCGAAGGCTGTCATCGTGCGTCTGGAACCGGTCGAGGGCGGCGGCAGACGCGACACCAGCCCGCTACCCTGGGGGCTGTGAAGACCTTCGACGGGCTGTTTGAGGAGCTGACCGCGACCGCTGCTGCGCGTCCCGAGGGCTCCAGTACCGTCGCGCGACTTGACGCGGGCGTTCACGAGATCGGCAAGAAGATCGTCGAAGAGGCCGCGGAGGTGTGGATGGCCGC
>JBDTNW010000215.1:0-3875 GCA_039933575.1 Pseudolysinimonas sp.
CCGCGAGGTCGACGATGCCGGGAGCCGAGCAGAGCAACGTGATTTCGGTCTGCAGAGCCTCGGCGCCGGGGAAGGTCTGGTCGGGTGAATCCGGAAGCGACTCGGGGAACCAGGCGCGATAGACCATCTGTGCCGCGTGGGGATCGGCGCAGTCGACGACCGTGTACTTCTCTTGCCAGGCGTCGACGTACGGGTCGAGGCACTCGCCGCCCGCCAACTCGTCCCAGGCGTAGGTGCCCGGTTCGACGGGCCCAATCGGAAGCGCGGTCATGCTCGGCGTTGGGGTCGGAGTCGGCGTGGCGACAGCCGGCGCGGGACCCAGCAGATCGGGCAACCGGGTGCCGACCAGAAAAAGTGCGATGAGGGCGATGACCGCGAGTAGCCCACCGCCCACGCCGATGAGCACCCGCTGCAGGGTGCCGAGTCCGTGAGGCGGGGGCGGTTCTCCACCTTCGCCTCCCGCGACCAGCACTATGTCTTTCGAAGGACGGCGGGCGAACGGTGCTTCGTTCGGATCGGGTCCCGGTTGGTACTCGCGAAACGCGGTGTCACCGAACAACGAGTCGAGCGCCGAATCCGATTCGTCGGTCGGCAGCCGGAGCGGCGCTCGCACGAGGGCCTGAGTCGGTTCAGCGACAGGATTCAGTTGCGTGGGCTCGGGCTCGATCGCCATCGCCTGGGTCGCCATCGGCTCCCAGCTCGGGGTCGCTGGCTGCGGCGCGGGCTCAAATTGCGGGAACCCGGTCGGATCGAACGGGTTGACCGGCGCCGGCGGTTCGACCAGCGGCACGGCGGGCTGGGTCGGCTGCCCGGGTTGTGCCGGGACGACGCCATTCGCGGCGGCGGCTTCTCGCGCCTCCCGCTCAAACTTCGCAAACCAGTCTTCGGCGTCTTCGCCGCTATCGGGACTCATTGCTTCTCGAGCCCTAGGTCTTCAAGTGAAATCGCCGCGTAGTACGGATACCCGGCCGCCTCGATGACCTCTTTGGCTCCCGTGTCGCGGTCGACGACGACGGCGACAGCCGCGATCTCCGCCCCTACCTTGAGCAACGCTTCGATGGCTTTCAGCGGCGAACCGCCCGTGGTGGAGGTGTCTTCGAGCACGACGACCCGACGACCTGCGAGATCAGGCCCCTCGACCTGCCGACCCCGCCCGTGATCCTTCGGCTCTTTACGCACGACGAATGCGTCGTAGCGCCGGCCGATTGCCGCTCCGCGATGGAGTACCGCCGCCGCGATCGGGTCAGCTCCCATCGTCAACCCGCCCACGGCATCCACATTCGGGATGTCGGCGATCAGGTCGACCATCACCTCGCCGATCAGCGGGGCGACCAGGCCGTCGAGGCTGACCTTGCGCAGGTCGATGTAGTAGGTGGCCTTCTTGCCGCTGGTGAGCGTGAAGTCGCCGTGGAAGACGGCACCTTCGGTGATGTGCCGGATCAGGGCAGCGCGGGCGTCAGACACAGAGACCAGACTAAGGTCATGCGCCTCGCGACCTGGAATGTGAACTCCGTCCGCAGCCGGGTTCCGCGCATCACCGACTTCCTGGTGCGCGAGAGCATCGACGTTTTGGCGATGCAAGAGATCAAGTGCACGGCAGCGCAGTTTCCGATGCAGGCTTTCGAAGATGCGGGCTACGAGGTCGCGCTGCACGGTCTCAACCAGTGGAACGGGGTCGCGATCGCGAGCCGGCATCCTCTCGATGACGTCGAGGTGGGATTTCCCGGGATGCCCGGGTTCGCCAAGGATTTCGAAGGTCCGGGTGCGCCGATCGAAGCCCGCGCGATTGGCGCGACTACCGGCGGCCTGCGGGTCTGGTCGCTATACGTGCCCAATGGCCGGGGGCTCGATGACCCGCACTACCTCTACAAACTCGACTGGCTCGCGAAGTTGACCGCCGCCACGAAGGGGTGGGCTTCGTCGGCCGAGCCCTTCGCCCTGACGGGTGACTTCAACATCGCGCCCCTGGATTCGGATGTCGGCGACCCCACGCTCATCCCCGGGTTGTCGACGCACATCTCCCCGCCCGAACGCGCGGCCTTTGCGGCCCTTCTCGACGCAGGACTGACGGATGTCGTGCGCCCCCTCATCCCCACCGGCTACACCTACTGGGACTACAAGCAACTGCGCTTCCCGCGCAACGAAGGCCTGCGCATCGACTTCGTGCTCGGCTCACCGTCGTTCGCGGCGGCCGTCACCGGAGCGAAGATCCATCGGGATGAACGCAAGGGCGACGCCCCGAGCGACCACGTCCCGGTAGTCGTCGATCTCGACCTGCACCCTGCCGAGGCCGACGACGACGATCGGCCGATGTTCTACTAGGCCTTCCGCCGGATTCGAAGCGTCGGAGAGCGCTTCACGCACGTCCTCGGCTGTCGATCTGGCATCCACGCAACGATCATGCGCCACTCGCAACCCTTTCCGGAAGCGTCCTTCCTAGGCTCAATACATGACGACGATCCCCGCCCCGACGGTCGACGACGTCGTCGCGTCCCCAGCCTGGCTCGACCTGAAGGCCGCGGTCGCCGCGCTTCAGCCGCTGCAGATTCACGACGGCAGCATCCCGGACTCCGCGAACCACGCCGAGGCCCGCGACTACTGTGCGCGGATCAGGACGAGCATCAGTGAACTGTCGGATCCGTTCACCCACGACATCGATTACCTGAACGCGGCACGTGCCGACTTCGAGCGCTGGCAGGCCGAAGGGTTCGGCATCCCGGACTTCTACGACTCCCTGGTTGCGTTCCATCCCGAGCGGCACCGTGAAAACGGCCTGCGGCACCTCGTCGTCTTTCCGATGTATACGCAGAACGGCAGCACGGACCGCCTCGTCGAGGCCGTGCTGATCGAGGTCGTCTGGCCGGAGTTCATCGGCTCGCTCGAGCAGACCTACACGAACGCGTTGTTCGTGCCGATCCGGTTTCTCGACTTCACGGCCGGCTACGACACCAACTCGGCGGTGCTGTTTCCGGAAACCGTCGCCATGCGCGAGATTCCGGCGTTCACCTGGGGTGCGATCTTCGCCGACCGCGAAGCAGCCCGGTTCCGCCGGGTGACGAAGAGCGCCGCCGCGATCACCAAGCTCGACCTCCCCAACGACGCGCGACGCCTGCTCGACGACCAGAAGTTGGCCGAAGAGACCTTCGTGATGTGGGATCTCATCCACGACCGCACCCACATGCGCGGCGACCTGCCGTTCGATCCGTTCATGATCAAGCAGCGGATGCCGTACTTCCTCTACTCGCTCGAAGAGTTGCGCTGCGACCTGACCGCGTTCCGTGAGGCCGTGAAGATGGTCCGAGCTGACGACACCGACGACACCACCCGCACTCACGCGGCGCTGGTGCAGTACGCCATCCTGTTCGACCGGATGTTCCGCTTTCCGCTCACCGGCGATCGCACCCGCAACTACGACGGCCTCGGCGGCCAGTTGCTGTTCGCCTGGCTGCACCAGCGCAACGTCTTGCACTGGACCGACACGCAGCTTGCGATCGATTGGGCCGACGTTCCGGATGTGGTGGTGCAGCTCTCCGACGCGATCAACGACCTCTACTGGCGCAGCATCGACCGTCCGAAAATCGCCCATTGGCTCGCCGCGTACGACCTGGTGCGTTCGGTGCTCGACCCACATCCGGCCTCGAACTGGGCCCGCGGGCTCTCGGACGACATCCTCACCGGCCCCCCGCGTGGCATGACGGATGCAGTGCTCGACGACGAGTTCCCGCTGTCGATGTTCTATGAGGCCTTGCAGAAGAAGATGGGCGACGTCATCGAGTCCACAAAGGGCATCACCGGCTCCGCCGCGTAGCGCCCAGCACCAAGCCCCGTAGCCTAGAGACATGCTCCAGGTGCGGGGAATCAACAAGCGCTTCGGC
>JBDTNW010000216.1:0-3857 GCA_039933575.1 Pseudolysinimonas sp.
CTCGATCGTCGTAACGAACAGCGTCTCGACCAGCCCAAGGGCGCGCGCCAGTCGGTCACGCCCGTTCCGCGCTTCGAGAGTCGTGACCGGTTCGGCCGCTTCACGGAGTCCATTGCCCGCGGCATGGGAACCCCGTGGTTCCTGCTGCTGCTCTCAGTCGTCGTCGTCCTCTGGATGCTCTACAACACCCTCGCCCCCCTCGGCTACCGCTTCGACTCGCAGGCGCTCGGCTTCACGGTGCTCACCCTGGTGCTGTCACTCCAGGCGTCGTACGCGGCGCCCCTCATCTTGTTGGCGCAGAACCGGCAGGATGACCGCGACCGCGTGCAGATCGAACAGGACCGTCAGCGCGCCGAACGCAACCTCGCTGACACCGAATACTTGGCTCGCGAGGTGGTCGCCCTCCGGCTCGCGATGAAGGACATGGCGAGCCGCGACTTCATCCGTGCCGAACTGCGGTCCTTGCTTGAGGAGCTCGACAAGGACAGGGAGCCGAAGTCAGCTCCTGCGAAAACTGCGTCCTCGAAGGCACCCTCCGCAAAGACTGCGCCCTCGAAGGCACCCTCCGCGAAATGACCGAAGACGCCGTTCGGGCCGCGCTCGGTCGCGTCGTCGATCCCGAGATCCGACGGCCGATCACCGAGCTCGACATGGTGCGTGCTGTCGAGGTCATCGGGTCCCGCGCAAAGGTCGACCTTCGGCTCACGATCATCGGCTGCCCGGCGGCTGCGACAATCGAACGCGACATCCGGGCCGCCGTTCTGGCTGTGCCCGGCATTGACGAGCTCGACCTCGTTGTCGGGGTCATGACCGTGGCGGAACGCGAGGCGCTCGTCGCCCGCTTGCGTGGCACCCGCACCACCCAGTTCGGACCGGACACCCTCACCAAGATCTACGCCGTCACCAGCGGCAAGGGCGGGGTCGGCAAGTCGACGCTCACGGCTAACCTCGCCGTCGCCCTCGCGGCAACGGGGTTGAAGATCGGCCTGATCGATGCGGATGTTTTCGGCTTCTCGATTCCCGGCATCCTGGGGATCGTTGGAGAGAAGCCCACCAAAGTCGGCGACCTCATGATGCCGCCGGTCGCGCACGGCGTCGCGGTGATCTCGATCGGGATGTTCGTCGACGGCTCGACCGCCGTCTCGTGGCGGGGGCCGCTGCTGCATCGCACCATCCAGCAGTTTCTGACGGATGTCTGGTTCGGCGACCTCGACGTGCTGCTGCTCGACCTTCCCCCCGGCACGGGAGATGTCGCAATCTCGATTGGGCAGTTGCTGCCGCATGCCGAAGTGCTGGTCGTGACGACGCCTCAACCCGCTGCCGCGGAAGTCGCCGAACGCAGCGGGCTGGTCGCCCGACAGACCGGTCAGACCGTCATCGGCGTCATCGAGAACATGACCGGTGAACTCTTCGGATCTGGCGGCGGGGATGCCGTCGCGGCTCGACTCGACGTGCCGGTGCTCGCGCGCGTGCCACTCTCCCGCGGGCTTCGGGAGGGGGGCGATAGCGGCTCCCCCGTCGTGCTCGCCGACCCGGCCGACCCGGCCGCGGTCGCCATCCTGTCGCTCGCTGCGACGCTGGCAGCCCGCACCCGTGACCTTGCGGGACGGAAGTTGCCGCTCATTCCGCGGTAGGCATCACGGGGTGATGACACGGAATGCCATCACTTCCCCTCTATTGATGACATGGCATGTCATCACGTACGATTCGGGGATGGGGCGCTGGGAACCGGGGGCACGGGACCGGCTGGCGGATGCCGCGCTGGAGCTGTTCGCCGAGAGTGGTTTTGCGGCGACGACGGTTCCGCAAATCACCGCTCGTGCCGGCCTCACGACCCGCACCTTCTTCCGCCATTTCGCCGACAAACGAGACGTTCTGTTCGCCGACGAAGACGAGATCCCGCTCGCGATCACCGGGCTCCTTGCCGTCGCCCCCCTCGCCACCGCAACGATCGAGGTCATCGGTGCAGGCCTTCGTGGACTGGTGCCGGACTACGAGCCGCGACGCGATCAGCTCCGTGCCCGACGGCTGGTCATCCAATCGGACGACAGCTTGCTCGAACGCGATCTGCGGAAACTGTCGGTGATGTCGGCAGCCATGGTCGCGGGATTTCGGCAACGGGGGGCCGACGGACGAACCGCGGACGTCGAAGCAAGGATCGGTACGACGCTGTTCGGATTGGCCTACGAGCGCTGGCTCGCCCCAGGAGAAGTCCGATCCCTGGAAGAACTGATCGACGAAACCCTGAGCCTCTTCACGTCGGAGTTCGCCGCCTCGACGGAGAGCTGAAATGCGAACTGGTCTTCCGGTGCGAACTCGTACTCGCCGTCGCAGCGAAATCCCCGCAACCACTGCTGGCCGTCGACGACGCGGAGATAGAAGCCTTTCGGAAACGCTACGTCGTCACTCAACGGTGCCGAGGCGACCTTAACGGCACCCGCGGGCGACCTGCCGGCTGACAAGACCGAATCAGGTGCGTTTGCCTGCGACACCATCGCAAGCCGAAGATACGGGCCGGCATCTGGAGGGCAAAGCGCAAACCCCTGACCACGAGCCGCCGCGAAGACTTCGAGCAGCGTCGCCCCGGTGCTCAGACCGAGATCACCGACACCGCGCTGGATGACGCTGATCTCCTCGCGGTCTCGCTGATCGAAGACCTCGTGATCGAGCAGGGTCTCGGCGTGAGCGTTCAGGAGGACATTGCGGGTGCGCAGTTCCATCCGCAGCTCGGTGCGGGTGAGACCTCCCACCTGAAGACGCAGCGAACCCGCCTCATCCCTTCCGAATGGTGAATGTCACGCGACCGGCGGGCCTGCCGGTCGCGCCATCTTCGATTCGCTTGCAGCGATAAGGTCGACATCCTTCTTGCGCAACGGGTACCGACCGAACGGAATGAGGCTGATCGCCATCAGGGATGCCGGAACCACGCTGAAACACATAATGATGCCGAAGATCGCTGAGGGTGGCTGAGCCTGCACGGTCACTGCGGACGATGACTCCAGGTAGCCCGAGACGGCAAGAACGACCGCAAGGATCGTGGTGCCGAACGCCAGACCCGTCGTCTCCCCTGCCGTCCACATCCCGCTGAACGAACCGCCGCGACCGGGTCCGTTCGCGCGGGCGTCGTGAGCAATCACGTCGGGCAACATCGAGAGCGGCAGTGCCTGGAGCCCGGCGTAGGCGATACCGACCAGACCGATCGGCACGACCATCCAGTACCCGGGCACGATCAGCAGCGCGAAGAGCGCCAGGGCCGCGCCGCCAAACAACCCGGTCGCTGCGATGTAAGTACGTTCCTTGCCGAAGCGCCGCGCCGCGACACCCCAGAGGGGAGCGGCGACGATCGCCGGCAGGATGAGCGCGATAAACAGGGTCGTCACCGCATCGGTGTCGTGCAGCACCCAGGTGGCGATGTACTGGGTGCCGGCAAGCATGCCACCGGTTGCGAGGGCTTGCGTGAAGAAGGTCCCCAGCAGCGCCCGGAATGGCTGACTCGAGCGCAGCATTCGAAGCCCTCGACGTGCCTGAACGGCGATCGAGTCGCGCGGCGGAGCGAGCTCGGTGAACGCGCGCGTCACCGGGGAGGGCAGAGCAACGGCTTTGCCGCGAGCAGCCCGCTCGACCGATGACGTGATCAGAATCGCGACGACAAAGATGACCGATGATCCGATCGCCATGGTGAGGTAACCGGCGAAGTCGGTGCCGAAAACATCCACACCAACCGAACGGAGCGCCGGGCCGCCACCGCCATAGAGCAGGATCGCGGCGGTCAGCACGACGACGCGTGCCGAGAGCAGGCGGGACCGGGCGTCGTAACCCGAGACCAACTCCGCCGGCAGCACGTTGAACGGCACCTG
>JBDTNW010000217.1:0-3851 GCA_039933575.1 Pseudolysinimonas sp.
ACAATCCGACCAGGAGGCGTGTGCCGTCACGCGACAATTCGATCGCCTTGACCGTACCTTCTGCGTCGAGTGCGATCGAATGCGAGATGCCGTCGGCGCCGACCGCAATCAACCCGCCCGGCTTGTTCGCCGGGACTGACCACGCGAATCCCTGCGGGTCGATCGTCGGCGCCACCAGGCCCGGGCGGGTGTCGACGACTACCGGGTCGCCGGTTGGCCCGACAATCGCAACGCCGCCGGGGCCGAGCACGACGGCAGCGTCGCGAGTGCGCGACACTGATACCGCGACGGGCTGCAGGGCATCGATTCGGGTCCCGATACTGGGAAGCGCGGTCACGCCGTCGAGAACGACCGTGCCGAACTGTCCGTTCACCTCGCCGATCGGATCGCGCACTTGATACTGCGAATCCGGGATGAGTGACTCGGGCGCCGGAGCGAGCGAGAGCCCGCCCGCCGTCACCACTACATCGCCGACGTTGGGCAGCGTGAGCAGGCTCGCGGTGAGTTGCTGGATCATCCGGCGCTGAGTGACCGGCGACTCGGCCCCGACGCTGGCCGACACGTCGACGCTCACCTTCGGCGCCTCCAGATCGGCTTGCCCGGTCGTACCGAGCGGGAACGCAGAAATCGTGACGCCCGAGTTGATGAGCGGCGACTGGCCGGCCAACAACTCGGTCACGATGCGATCCGCGGCCGCCCTCACGGCCGGAAACCAGCGCAGATCGGGAACCAAGTACCGAAACGACGGATCGAAGAAGTACAGCGGATGCGAGTCGAATGCGCCTGCGAAGCCGCTTGGCGTGAGCACAGTCCCGGGCGCAGCGGTCAGGATGCGATTCTCTCCGTCGACAACACTGAACACATAGGTCAGAGTTTGGGTCGACGGCACCGCGTACGCGATATACCGACCGGTGGCATCAACCTCCGCCGTGACTTGCACCGTGAGTGTCAACGTGTCGTCACTGGCACGCACCGGCACGATCGGGCTCGTGGTGATTAGCACTTGGGCGGTGCCGCTCCAGTCAGCCTTCGGGGCGAGAAACTCGTGGGCGACCGAGAAGCCGTTCTGGGGCCCCCGACCAGCCCTGATGAACCCCTGCAGAATCTCCTCCTGCGATTGACCGACAGCAGGATGGTCGGGCAACGCGACCTGCTGGTTGTCGTCGGCGTCGACCTTGATCTGTGAGGTCTGTACCGACCCCGACGTCGGGATGCCGACGCACCCCGCGAGCAACACCGCGAGACCCAGCACCGGAACGAGCCCGCGCCAAAGACGCCGGCCGCTCACGGGTTCTCCTCCGGGGGCAGACCGAGCGGCGACCCGCTGAGCTCTTCGCCTCGTGCCCGCGGCAGCGTGAGGCGGAAACAACTCCCCTGCCCGGGCTCTGACCACACGTCAAGCGTGCCACCGTGAACGGTCGCATCTTCGAGCGAGATCGCCAGGCCAAGGCCCGTGCCGCCGGTTGAGCGCTGCCGCGACGGGTCGGCGCGCCAGAAGCGGTCGAAGACATGCTGCATTTCGGAATCGACCATGCCGACGCCGTGGTCGCGCACGGCGATCGCCACGGCATCCTCATCGCTGTCGACGTAGACATCGATCGGCTTCGCGTCGCCGTGGTCGATCGCGTTGCCGAGCAGGTTGACCAAAACGCGGCGGACCCGCCGAGCGTCGACGTCGGCCTCGAAATAGCCCCCGGGTGCGATGAGTCGAATCTCGGTGTGCTTCTCGCGGGAGAGCGGCTCGACCGTCTCGATCGCATCCTCGGCGAGACGCACCAGGTTAGTTGGCTCAAACTCGAGTTGCACGGCACCGGCGTCGTACCGGCTCATCTCCAGCAGGTCAGAGAGGAGCGACTCGAACCGCTGCGTCTGGGTGTGCAGCAACTCGGCCGTTCGCGCGGTCGCCGCCGGAAACCCCTCGCGTTGGTCGTAGAGCATGTCGCCCGCCATCCGGATGGTGGTCAACGGGGTCCGCAGTTCGTGCGAGACGTCGGAGACGAAACGCTGCTGCACCCGAGACAGGTCGGCGAGCTGTGCAATCTGGGCTTGAAGGCTGTCGGCCATCCGGTTGAACGAACGCGCGAGGGTCGACAGCTCATCGTCGCCGCCCTCGGGGAGTCGTGATTCGAGCTCTCCCGCGGCGAGTTTCTCACTCGCCTCGGCCGCGACCCGTACCGGTCCGACGACGAGGCGCACCACGAGGTACGCCACGGCACCGATCAGCAACACGAGGGCGACCCCGGCGAGCAGGAGAGAGCCCTGCACGAAGTCGAGGGTGTCTTGCACCGGGCGAAGGTTGTAGACGATGTAGAGCTCGTAGAGCTCACCCCGCGGAAGGTGCAGAAGGGTACCGACGATGATGCCCGGGTCCTTGGTGTCGCCGTTCGGAATCGAGATCGACTGCCACGACGCGACATCTTGTTCTGACCCGTCGACAGTGCTGCGAAGGTCGGAACTCACCATCGCGGCGGGCGCGGGGGGCGGAACGAAGCCTTCACTCACCGAGTCGATGAGCGGCGCCTGACCCGTCTGCCCGGGAGCCCGAAGGATCGCGATCAACGGGGTCGTCGACGTAATGTTTTGCACCGCCTTGGTCGCGTCGCTCTTCACCTGCTCGAGGTCGTCGGTGCCGCCGGATTCCTCGGCCGTCGTAAACACCTTCTGCGCCGCCGTCGCTGCGCGGCCAGCTTCGGCCACCACCTGTCGCTGGTTCTGACCGAAGAGGTTCGCCTGAACACTCGTGACGATGTAACCGCCGACGACGGTGACGGCGAGCGCCGAGAGCACGAGGGTGAGGGCAACCGTGCGCAACTGCAACGACCCGCGCCACTGTCGGATGGCTCGGTCGAGCAGGCCCCGCCAGTCGAACCGCAGCACCATCGGCGTACGGGAGCTGAGGGTCAGGTGACCGCACCGGCGCGATAGCCAACGCCGCGCACGGTGGTGACGATGCGCGGATTATCGGGGTCGTGCTCAACCTTGGCGCGCAAGCGCTGCACGTGCACGTTCACCAGTCGGGTATCGGCCTTGTAGTGATACCCCCACACCTGTTCGAGCAGCATCTCGCGAGTGAACACCTGCTGCGGTCGCAGGGCGAGCGCCAGCAGCAACTGGAACTCAAGTGGCGTCAGGTTGATCCGGGCACCCTCGCGACGCACCTCGTGGCCCGCGACATCGATCACGAGGTCGCCGATGGCCACCGTGTCAGTGTCGGAGGCCGGTGTCGGGCGCAGGCGGGTGCGCACCCGGGCGACCAGCTCTTTCGGGTTGAAGGGCTTCACCACGTAGTCGTCGGCCCCACTTTCGAGGCCGCGCACGACATCCGTCGTCTCGCCCTTCGCGGTGAGCATGATGATCGGCACACCGCTTTCGGCGCGAATCTGGGCGCACACCTCGATGCCGTCGATCCCGGGCAGCATGAGGTCGAGCAGCACCAGGTCGGGGTTGGTCGCGCGGAAGGATGCCAGCGCCGCTGCGCCGTCAGCCGCGAACGATGGTTCGTACCCTTCGGCACGCAGAACGATGCCGATCATCTCGGAGATTGCGGAGTCATCGTCGACCACCAGAATGCGTGCGTTCATCGTGCGCTCAGAGTAGTCGAGCCCTCAGCGCGTTGAGCGTGAGAACATGACCGTGAGTCGGCGACAGGGAAGGACTTCAGTGGACGACAGCGGATCGGGGCAGTCGCGCGACTCGACGGGCGATGCGTGGCAAGCGCCGACCTTCCCGGCAGCGTCGGCGTCGCGTTCGGTGACGCTCGCCCCGCTCGAGGGAGAGATCTCCCGGCGGCCGAGCTGGACTCCGCCGCCGAAGCGCGGGCTCGTGCCGCTGCGCCCGATCGGGTTCGGCGC
>JBDTNW010000218.1:0-3851 GCA_039933575.1 Pseudolysinimonas sp.
ATTCCGGTCTCGCGGATGCTGCGCTCTTGCAGGATGCCGATGGTCGCGACATCCGCGAGCGCTTGCGCAACTCCGGCATCCGCTTCATTGAGCACGCCTGGATTCACGCTGAACAAGTTCATCGTGCCGAGCACCTGACCACGAAGCCGCATCGGCGTCGCGTAGACAGCCTTGAAGCCCTGGCCAAGTGCTGCCGTCTGAAACTCGGGCCACTTGCCGCCGGACTGCGCGATGTCTGCGACCGCGACGGCGACTCCCGACTTGAAGCAGTCGACGCACGGGCCGATACCCGCACCGAGTTGCATGACCTCGACGAAGTCGGCGGCTTCACTGGTCGACGCAAGGAGTTGAAGGTTGCCGTCGTCGTCGGCCAGGAGGAGTCCGCCGGCCTGCACGTCGAGCAAGCTCGTGCACACCTCGATCAGGGTGTGCATCAGATCGATGATGTCGTAGTCGGCCGTGAGGGTATCGGCGACCGCGACGAATGCCGCGTTGATCTTCTGTTCCCGCGATAACGGGGCCATGCGTTTCCCAACGTCGGGCAATGCTGTGGGGCTCACACTAGACCCGGGAACCTGTGACCCGTGACCCAGCAAACGCCGGGCGTACACTGACCGCGATGCGCGACGTACTCGTCGCCCATCAGCACCTGCGCTTCAATCGATCCGAGAGTGCCCGATGGGGAACCGATGACGGACGATGGCGTGCGGCTGTGCGATCCGTTCCTCGAGTCGCTTCCGGTGACCGGAGCCTCGATCTCAGTGTTCGACGTCGAAGGCCGCCAGTCGACGATCTGCGTGTCTGACAATGTGGCCGCTCGCCTCGACGAACTGCAGCTCGAGTTGGGCGAGGGGCCTCACTGGGATGCCCTGCGCACCGCCCGTCCGGTCGTCGCGCGGCTGGGCGTCGGCAGTCATCCTGAGTGGCCGGTGTTCGCGGATGCCGCGCTCGACCTCGGCGCCGCGGCGTTGTTCTCGTTCCCGATGTTCCTCGGCGCAGTCACCGTCGGAGTCGTCGACCTCTACTCGTCGCGACCCGAGCCGCTCGACTCCTCGGACGTAGCCCTCGCCGTGCGGTTGACGGCGCGCGCCACGCGGCGTGCGGTTCACCACGCGGTTCGCGGAGCGGCAGACCACGACCCGCTCGATATCGCGGCATCACCTGCGATGCGACGCGAGGTGCACCAGGCGACCGGGATGATTCTGGTGCAGCTCAACTCCACCGCGTCGGAGGCGTTCTTCCGCCTGCGGGCTTACGCGTTCGCCAGCTCCCGCACGATGCAGCAGGTCGCGCACGACGTCATCACCGGATCCCTCGACTTCAGCGAGCTGCGCGACTGATTTCGGGCACCGAATTTTCCACACCTCATTATTTATGTGTGACACAATCACTGAGGTGAGACCTACCCTCCACCAGTGGCGAAGATCATCTACGCGACCAGTGGGTCGGCCGACAAGCATGAAATCCCCCACGCGGACGCCGAGCAGGCCGTTCGCAACCATCGCTACTGGGTCCGCGAGTTCGACGAACCGCGGGCACCGGGTTCGAGCCGACCAGATCTCTTCATCGGCCCCGACAACCCCGGTGACGTGCTGCTTGAGGTCATGGGCAACTGGCTGGTCGGTGGGGACTTCGAGGTCTTCCACGTCATGCCGCTCCGCGATAAGACGAGAGACCTGGTGAGGAGAATTCATGCCGAACGCACACGATGACAAGCGCAGCGATTGGGCCGAGGCGCTTTCAGATTTTGGGCCAGAGACCAAGATCTACAACGGCCCAGAGTCGCGCAAAGCCCTTTCTGACCTCCTCAGCAACTCGCCGGCGACCGACGAACACGACGTCACGCGCCGACTTCGCGGCCGGCCGAGCCTGAACCCAAACGCACAACCTGGCAGGCATTCACGACAACTCAACGTGCGAATCGGCGAAGAGCTCGGCGACATGGTGGCGTTGCACCTCACGAACCAGACTGCGAGAAGCGAGAGCGAACTGGTCCGCACTGCTTTGAGCGAGTTCTTTGAACGCCATCAGTTGCCGTCCGCGTAGTCGGGTGAAAGATGGACTCATGACCGACATCCAGATCCTCGAGTTGGGCGCCATCGACACCTGGCGCGACTTCTACGGCGGTTTCCGTCCCGAAACCTCCCGCGACGGGCGCCGAGTGGTCGACCACGAACTGCCGATGCAGTACATCGGGATGACGTCGAACAGTTACGAACCCGGCGAGTCCGCGGGGTACTGGCACTCGCACGCGTCGATCGAGGAGCTCTACGTGTTCCTCACCGGCCGCGGCGAGATGGGACTGGATGACCAGATCGTGCAGGTTGTGCCCGGCACCGCGGTGCGAGTGGGTCAGGGCGTCATGCGCACCTGGCGCTGCGTGCCCGACAGCCCGGAACCGCTCACCTGGTTCTGCATCCGTGCCGGCGGCAGTGCGCTCGACCGCCTGCCATCCGATTCGACTCGGGATGCCGACCGCCCGATGCCCTGGTAGGCGCGGTGCCCTGGTAGGTCCAACACCTGCGGAGCATGGGCGAACCCCTGCGGAACGTCTATTCGATGAGAGCGGGTTGTCGCCGTGGGGGTTCGTGCCCCGCGGGCTGTCGCCGCGGTGGTTCGTGCCCCGCGGGCTGTCGCCGGGCGAGGTGCGCCCGCATCGCTCGCGACTTGGTTTCGAGCATCGCGCCGGTCTTTCCCGAACCCTTGGGTGGCTCGAGCCAGTAGCGATCGGCCCTGAGCACGATCCGCCATCCTTCGTTATGGAGTCGCAGATGGTGGTGGCGGCAGAGCAGGACTCCTCGGGCGACGTCGGTGCGACCGTGATCGCGTGCCCAGTGATCGATGTGGTGGGCCTCGGTCCAAGATGGCGGCCGTTCGCAGCCGAGCCAGATGCATCCGCCGTCACGAACCGCGATAGCGACCCGCTGTCGGGAGGAGTACAGCCGCTGCTCCCGCCCGAGGTCGAGAACGTTGCCGACCGAATCCACGAGCACAGACTGCGTCCCGTTGGCGCACGCGACCCGCTCGATGGTTGCCCGCGAGAAACTCTCACCCGAGCCTTCGGCGTAGCCATGACCGGTTACAGATTCGAGCGCCTCAGCAGACACGATGATGCGAACCGAAGGGATGCCAGATCCGATCAGTACGTTCTGGTCGACCGACGCCGACTGGCGGAGCAGTTCTGAAAACGAGTCGGACGCGATCTGCTCGACCGTGCGCTCATCCCGCTCGAGCTCTGACGCCCGCGCAGCCTTCTCGGAATCAACGAAACGCGGACCACCGCGACGCGGTGAGGTCGCGCGGTCGTAGATGTCATCGACGATGCCAGCCGTCTCGGGGTCGTAGTCCCAGATGATCCGCTTCATCCCGTCGCGAAGATCGATGCGCCGCAGCGATCGACGCAGGCGCAGAACGTTCTCCCGGTCGGCCACGCCCGCCTCGTCAAGTTCGTCGCGCACTTCGCGAGCCCGCTTGCGCAGCCGGTCGGGATCGAGCAGTCGCGCCTCGTCGCACAGCAGCTCGGCGGCGCGCGCGAGCAGTCCCTCGTCGACCCGCCCCTCGTAGACCCGGCCACCATCGACCAAGCCGGCGTCGCCCGCTCCGAATCCGCCCAATCCGCCCCGGATGGCATCCGCAGCTTCGACAGACACCGTGCCCGCTGCTACTCCCCTCGCAACAACGGCGAAAGGCCCGACCTGATCGGTGAGCTTGCCCACGCGGACTGCGGTAGCGGCATCCCGACCCGTCACTTTCATCGTGGTGGTCAACAGTTCTTCGACGGTGCGAGCGCCCTGCCGGCGGGCCAGCCCGGCGCCGCCGAGTTCGGGCCGCGAGCGGTGCGCGATCTGGCC
>JBDTNW010000219.1:0-3777 GCA_039933575.1 Pseudolysinimonas sp.
ACGGCGACCCAGGCTGCTGGCGAATTGCCGTGGCCGGGCTCGTTGTCGTCGCTCAACGTAAGACTCCTTCACTCGGGTCGCGGGGACCGCGGCAAGTCTATCGGCGCGTCACCGGTCGGGTCGTCGCCCGCACTCAGCGCGTCCCAGTCGCCGATTGCGTCACCGACCTCCGCCGTGCGGGTACGTGAGTACTGGCGACCGGACCTCGGCCACACCCGTGTCGTCGCAGCAAGAGCAATCCCGACCAGCACCTGGATGCCGCCCACGACGACCGCGAGGACGATCCAGCTGTACAGCGCATCCGCCGCGGGGGTGTAGAGCGCGACCAGCACAACGCATCCGCCGAGCGCCGCGATCAAGATGGCGATGATCACGCGAAATACCGGACCGGCGAGCAGTAGCGCCGCGCCGGCGGCCGCAGTTGCCAGCCCCAGTGCCGGAAGTCCGGGCGTCACGGGTGCCGCGAGGGCGGTCAACCCAGCGAGCACTGCGAGAACCAGCAGTGACAGCAGACGAAGCCGACCGGGCGTCATATCTCGCGTTACCGCAGTCGGCGCATCGCGTTCGCGATTGCGACGGCTCGAAGCGGGGCGGCGGCTTTGTTGTGCGCTTCCTGCTGCTCGCTCGCGGCATCCGAATCGGCGACCAGACCGGCGCCGGCCTGCACCCGAGCCATGCCGCCGACGATCGTCGCCGTGCGGATCGCGATCGCCAGGTCTGAGTCGCCGGCGAGACCGAAGTAGCCGACCACTCCCCCGTAGACGCCACGCTGCGCGGGCTCCAGTTCGTCGATGATCTCGAGCGCACGCGGCTTCGGCGCACCCGAGAGCGTGCCTGCCGGGAACGTGGCACGGAACACGTCGATCGAATTCGCGTCGGGCCGGAGGTCGCCTTCCACTGTGGACACGAGATGCATGATGTGGCTGAACCGCTCCACCTGCATGAATTCGGTCACTTCGACGGAGCCGGCGACGCACACCTTGGACAGGTCGTTGCGGGCCAGGTCGACAAGCATCAGGTGCTCCGCCTGTTCCTTCGGGTCGCCGAGCAGCTCGTCGGCGAGCTCGACATCCCGTTCGGCCGTGTCGCCGCGCGGCTTGGAACCGGCGATCGGATGCGTGATCACCCGACCGTCAGCGACCTTCACGAGGGCTTCCGGCGATGATCCAACGATCGAATACGAGCCGCCGTCGGGAGCCTCGAGGGTGAGCAGGTACATGTACGGGCTCGGGTTGAGGGTGCGCAGAACGCGATACACGTCGATCGGGTCGGCCGTGATTTCGTGATCGAAGCGCTGCGAAATGACGACCTGAAAGACATCCCCGTCGCGGATGTACTGCCGAGACTTCTCGACCGACGCCATGAAGTCGGCCGGAGTGGTTCGAGCGATCGGCTCGGGTGCAATCGACAGGTCGACCTCAGCCAGCCAGGTCTCCGAGGGCTGGGCGAGGCCGGTCTGGAGGGTGTCGAGTCGCGCCTGAGCGTCGGACCACAGCGCATCCTCGTCATCCACTCCGTCGTTGAGCGCTGCGGCAATCAGGATGGCGGATCCCGTGCGATGGTCGAGCGCGACCAGTTCGGAGACGAAACTCATGGCCAGCCCCGGGATGTCGAAATCGGCCGGCGGGCTGTTCGGCAGCCGCTCGAGTTGACGCACGGCCTCCCAGCCGATGAAGCCGACGAGTCCGCCAGTGAGGGGCGGATGACCGTCGACCTGGGGCGTGCTCCACCGCTCGTACAGATGGGCGAGGGCCTCGAGCGGTGCGGTCGGCAGATCGTCACCGAGAGCTCGGGATGCCGGCAGTCCGTAGTCGAGCCAGGTGGCGTGGTCGCCCTCCTGGGTGAGAACTCCGCGCGAGCCGACCCCGACGAAGGACCACCGCGACCAGATGCCGCCCTGCTCGGCAGATTCGAGAAGGAAGGTGCCGGGTTTACCGACGGCGAGTTTGCGGTAGACGCCGATCGGCGTCTCCCCGTCGGCGAAGAGGCGGCGCAGAACGGGCACGACGCGGTGCCCGGCAGCGACGGCCGCCCGAAAGTCAGCGCGCGTCGTGCTGCCGACGGCGCCGGTGGCGATGCTCATGCCGACGATTCTCCCACCACGGGTTCCAGCGGATCGACATCGAAGCACGCGTGCGCTCCGGTGTGGCAGGCCGGGCCGACCTGGTGCACCGTGACCAGGAGAGTGTCACCGTCACAGTCGAGCGCCGCTCCTCGCACGAACTGCACGTTGCCGCTCGTGTCGCCCTTGCGCCAGTACTCCTGCCGGCTGCGCGACCAGAAGGTCACCCGGCCTTCGGTGAGCGTACGGCGTAAGGCTTCGGCATCCATATAGCCGAGCATCAGCACGTCTTTGGTGGACTCTTCTTGAATGATCGCGGGGATCAACCCGTTCACGTCGAATCTGGTTCGCGCGAGTACGTCGTCGCTCATCTCACCTCACCGAAATCCCTTCCGTTGCTAGCGCGCGCTTAACATCCCCGACCGTCAGTTCACCGCTATGGAAGACGGATGCCGCCAAGACCGCGTCGGCACCGGCGGCTACCGCAGGCGCGAAATCTTCGATCGCACCAGCACCGCCGCTGGCGATAACCGGGACGCTCGACAGGTCGCGCATCATCCTGACCAGTTCGAGATCGAAACCCTTCTTCGTTCCGTCGGCGTCGATCGAGTTGACCAGCAACTCGCCCGCGCCGCGTTCAATCGCCTCGGTCGCCCACGCCGCGGCGTCGACGTCGGTTTCGGTGCGACCGCCGTGAGTCGTGACGACGAAGCCGCTCGGCATCCGGTCGCTGCGCTTCACGTCGAGCGACAGCACGAGCACCTGCGCGCCGAAGCGATCGGCGATTTCGCCGATCAGTGCCGGGCGGGCGATTGCGGCACTGTTGACGCCGACCTTGTCGGCGCCGCTGGCGAGCAATTTGGCGACATCCTCGGGGCTGCGCACACCGCCACCGACGGTAAGCGGAATGAAGACCTGTTCAGCGGTCGCCGTCACGGTCGCGTACATCGTGGCGCGAGCATCCACCGTCGCTGTGACATCGAGGAACGTGATCTCGTCGGCGCCCTGCTCGTAATAGGCGCGCGCCAGGTCGACGGGGTCGCCCATGTCGCGGAGATTCTCGAAGTTGACGCCCTTCACGACCCGACCGTCGGTGACGTCGAGGCACGGGATGACTCGGACGGAAACAGGCAACTCAGATCCGAGCGGCGTGAATCGACGTCACCAAGATCGCGCGGGCGCCCAGAGTGTAGAGGCGGTCCATCACCTGGTTGGTGTCGTCACGCAGCACCATGACCCGCACGGCGAGCCAGCCGGTGTCGCGCAGTGGTGAGACAGTCGGTGACTCAATGCCGGGAGTGATCGCCGACGCCTTCTCCAACAGGTCTGCCGGAAGGTCGTAATCCATCAGCACGTACCGCCGCGCGTCCACGACGCCTTGCAGCCGACGGCGGAAGATGTCAAGACCCTTGACCTTCTTACCCGTCGCGATCAGCACGGCGGCGGACTCCAAGATGACCGGCCCGAAGGTCTCGAGGCCCTGCTTGCGCAGTGTCGATCCGGTCTCGACGACGTCGGCCACTGCATCGGCGACTCCCAGGCGAACGGCTGACTCGACCGCGCCGTCGAGGTGCACCACGGTTGCGCTCACGCCCTCCTTTTCGAGGAAGTCGCGCACGAGCCCCGAGTATGAGGTCGCAATTCTCACCCCAGCGAGGTCGGCGAGCTCGGCGAATGAATCAGGCTTGCTGGCGAACCGAAACGTGGATGCGCCG
>JBDTNW010000220.1:0-3764 GCA_039933575.1 Pseudolysinimonas sp.
GCGTTGTCTTGCAGATTGCTGCGCTCGCCCAGAACGATCTCGTCGATGTCACCGCGCAGCACCGCGCCGAACCACACGCTGGCGTCGGCGGCGATTCGCACCCTGCCGATCACCGACGCGTTCGGGGCGACCCACGCGTCGGGAGAGATCTCGGGACTGTGGCCGTCGAAGGGCAGAATCACCGGCATGCGCCCAGGCTAGTCGGCTGCGATCGGCCCGAACTCGAGACGACGAGGATGTTCGGCGCGATTCAACTGGGACGCGAAGGCATCGCGCAGGGCAGTCTCAAGCGCGGGATCGGCGTCAACTCGGGCATGCAGAACCGCACCCAGAAGGTCGTCGGGCACGACCCGCACCTCCGCGGACGCCACCCCAGGATGTTCGTTGAGCAGGCGGCGCAGACGTGCCGGATCGACGAGTTCGCCGCCAGAGTCGACGAGGGTTCCTACCCTGCCAGTCGGGTGGAGGCGACCGCCCCGCGTGTCGACGCGATCCCCGGTTGCGATCCAGCGCGAGCCACCCAGCGGGGTGCGCACTTCGAGGGATCCGTCGGGCGCCGTCCGCAGCCGAACGCCGGCCAGGGGGCGGCCGTCGATCGCAAAGGTGCCCGTCTGGGTTGACCCGAATCCGTCGTGAACGATTGCTCCGCCGGCTTCCCAGCGGGTACGCAACTCCGCGGGTAGCGGGGCTGAGCCCGATACGACAGTCCGAGCGGTTCTGCTGCCGCCAGCGTGGGCCAGCCGTGCGAGTTGCGCGGGCACGCCGCTGATTGATGCCGGGTGATGCCGTTCAACAAGTGCGACCTGCTCGTCGACGCTCAGCCCCGAGGCGAGGATCACCGGGATTCCGCGCAACAGCGCACCCACAAGCGAACTCAGGCCGTGGCCGTGATCCGGCGGCGCCAGCAGCAGGAGGGGCCCGTTGGGAAGTGCGACCCGCCGGTCGGCGTCCGCGAGTTGAGCGAGGGCTCGAACCGACGTCCGCCCGCGGGAAGTCGCGACTGGAGTGCCCGTCGTTCCTGTGGTCAGCAGCAGCAGGCGACCCGACGGCACGGGCGTCGAACTGACGGCCTGGCGCCCCGACGACCGTGCCGTTCCGCGGCGAGGTTCGAGCACTTCGGTGAGACCGAGGGTCGCAATATCGGTGGGCGCGAGACGGGGACCGAGGGGGACGACATCCCCTCCCGCGTCGATTGCGGCAGCGAGAGTCGCGACAAACCCAATTCCCCCGTCACTTCGCACCCCGACCCGTGCGCCGCGCACTCGCGAGAGTGTCGCCGTCAGCGACCGCACCTCGTCGTCGAGCGCCCCAGCCGTGACGCTCTCGTCACCCCGCAGCAGCGCCACCGCATCCCGATTCCGCCGCGCCGCGAGACTGATGACGCCGGGGAGTCCGCGCTGGGCAGCGTTCCGGGCGGTGAACGGATGCCTGAGGGCTCCCGAGCGGATCATCAGGTGGGCGAGGGCGACCATTCCGGCACCCGGCACGGTACGCAGGGCACTCACCGGTCGCCGCGGTCAATCATCCGGTCCCACCCGCCAACCACCGGGTCGAGGAGCCTCGGTTCCACGGCGAGCAGCACGCTTGCCAGCCGCGACCACCAGGGCGAGATCAGCAGCGGTCGATCGACGATCGCGCGGGCGACGAGCTTCGCAGCGTCGACCGGGCGCAGCGCCGGCACCCGGCTGTAGGCAGCGGTGGGGGCGCTCATCGCGGTGTGCACGAGAGGCAGCCGAATCGTCGTCATGGCGACTCTTGAGGAGCGCACCTCGAGGGCAACCGCCCGGAGCCAAGCATCCATCGCCGATTTCGAGGCCCCGTACAGCGACCACCCCGGAGCCGGGATGTCGACGCTCGTCGACGCGACCGACACGACGTGGCCGCGACCGGCATCCACCATCGCCGGAATCAGCAGCCGCAGCAGCGCGACAGGTCCTGTGTAGTTGGTTCCGATCGTTCGTGCGACGTCGCGAGGGCGGTCGGCGGAGGCGAGCAAGGTTCGACGGAGCGAGAAGCCGGCATTCGAGACCACCACGTCGGGTGCGCCCCACCGTTCGAGAATCGTCCGGCCGGCAGCCTCGGCGGACTCAGTGTCGCCGAGGTCGACAGTCAGACAGTCGGCGTCGCCTCCCCGTCGTCGAATGCCGCGGGCGACACCCTCGAGAGCGTCGGAGCCGCGGGCGAGCAGCACGGTTCGCGCACCGGCCAGGGCGAGTCGCGCCGCGGTTTCGGCTCCAACGCCACGGGACGCTCCCGTAATGACGACCAGTCGACCGGCGACGCGCGCCCGGAGCGCGGCCGACGAGGGCGCGGCCGGACGTAGCCCCAGCAACCAGGGCAGCGGGTCTCCCATGCGCTCAGGTTACCGGCGGGCTCTGGCAGACTGGCCGCGATCAACGGAGGCTTCGGTGCAGGAACCTGTCGACCTCGAGGTGCAGCAAGCGATCTCGCGGCAATTCATATTCATCGCGCTGGCGACGGCGCCGTCGTACCTGGCGCTGGCGCTCGTTCGCTTCACCCAGTTCCCGCTCGTCGGCTGGGTGCTCCTGGCGTTGAGCGTCGCATCGTGCGGTGTGCTGATCGCCCGCGCGACCCTCCTGTTGCGCGCCGAGCACCCCGCGCTGCGTCGGATCGCGGGGGTGACAATCTTTCTGTGTGTGACCAGCCCCGTGGTTGCGATCCTCGCGATCCTCATCCTGCCCGCGTGAACGGAGCGGCGGGCCTCAGCCCGAGCAGCCGTTCGACGAGCGTCACAGTGACATCCTGGCTGACTCTGTCGCCTTCCGAGTAGGCGGGCGAAGAGCGCGCTGGTGCAGGGCGCGATCGACCTCTGCCAGACTCATGCCGACAAGGGAGATCGACGTGAGCGCGCAGGTTGGCAGTCAGGAATGGATGGCCACGGAACTGGCCGCGGTTCGCGACGCGCGGGTTCAGTCATGGGCTCGATTCCTGCGACTTGTTTCCCGGGAATTCGTCCCGGGAGCGACACTCTTCCGCCCCGCGCATCAGGGTCCGTACTCCGAGCGCACGATCGCGGCGTTTCCACCGCAGCATCGGGTCAACTTGAAGTACAACACCGTTCTATGCCTCGGAGATCGTGATGCTGGGACGGTGCACTTGATCGCGCAAGCTCGTTGGCGCGGCGAGCTCAGGCCCAACTCCGAACGTCGAACTGAGCCGATTGACCCGGCAGCGGGAACTGGCTTCGTCCGAGAGCTCGTGAACACCGTGCCCGGACTGACCCGGCTGACTCTGACTTCGCCAGAATCTATCGGCGACGTTGGCTGGGAGCGTGATGTGCTGTTTCTTCGCCAGTCAGGCGTTCGGTTTTCGGACTTTTTCGGGCCGTCTTCCTGGTCGCCAGTGGGAGATCGAGATGGGATCAGAGAGTTTTCGGATCTTGGTCGTTCCGACGTTGTCCTGTTTACCAACGAGGTCGCGTTCGCGGGAGCATCGGAATTCGCGCGCCAGACGCCTCCGACCGCGGAAGAGCGCGACGAACGTGCGAGGGTCCGCGCCTTCGGCGATGGGCTTCGGCAGGTGACAACCGCTCTTCGACCGGAAGGCGGAGCGGGGCGGATGAGTCAAATTTCACCGAGTGACTTCGGCGACCTCGATCTGCTGTAGACCTATCACCCGCGGTTCTGGCCTTCACTGGTGCCCCGCCTAAACTGGTCGCGACATGGCCACCTTCTCCTCGCTTTCCGACCGCCTCACCGCGACCTTCCGCAACCTCCGCACCAAGGGCAAGCTCACCCCGGCGG
>JBDTNW010000221.1:0-3761 GCA_039933575.1 Pseudolysinimonas sp.
GCTCGAGGATCTCGCGCAACCCGATGACATCCTCGATCTCGGATGCCGTTGGCGGCACGGCAGGCACAACCGGTGGCGCGGGGAGCGGGTTTGCGACGAACGTGCCACCGTAACGACCTCGCCGCGCAGCCAGGTAGCCGGCTTCGGTGAGCTCGCGGATCGCCTCGCGTAGGGTGTCGCGGCTGACCGAGAACCGCGCTGCGAGGTCGCGTTCGGCGGGGAGCGTTTGACCCGGAGCGACGACGCCGAGTCTGATGGTCTGCATCAGGCGACCCACGGTGTCTTCGAGGGCGTTGCCGCTGCGCACCGGGCGGTAGACGGCCTCGTCGACGAGGCTTCCGGCGCCCGCGGCCGAGTTGGTCATCAGAGCGGGGTGACGTACGCGGCGCTGATGCCACCGTCAACGAGAAAAGTGGATGCCGTGATGAACGAGGCGTCGTCACTCGCCAGAAACGCGACGGCGGCCGCGAGTTCTTCCGGTTCGGCGAACCGACCGACCGGCACGTGGATGAGGCGCCGCGCGGCACGCTCAGGATCCTTAGCGAACAGCTCCTTGAGCAGCGGCGTGTTCACCGGGCCTGGGCAGAGCGCGTTCACCCGAATACCCTGCCGGGCGAACTGCACCCCGAGTTCGCGCGTCATGGCGAGCACCCCGCCCTTCGACGCGGTGTACGAGATCTGACTCGTTGCCGAGCCGAGGATGGCGACGAAGGATGCCGTGTTGATGATCGACCCGCGACCGGCGGGCACCATGTGGCGAAGGGCCGCCCGCGAGCACAGGTAGACGCTCGTCAGGTTGATGAGCTGCACTTTGTCCCAGGCCTCGAGCTCGGTGGTCTCGATTGAGTCATCATCGGGCGGCGAGATGCCGGCGTTGTTGAACGCGATGTCGACCGAGCCGTACTCTTTCGCGGCCTCGTCGAACAGATGGTCGACCTGGGTCTTGTCGGCCACGTCGGCCCGCACGAACAGCCCGCCCACTTCGGCGGCGGCGGCGTTGCCGGAGGTCGGATCGAGGTCGCCGATCACGACCTTCGCGCCCTCGGCGGCGAAGCGGCGCGCCGTCGCCAGCCCGATGCCGCTGGCACCGCCCGTGATCACGGCGACGCGGTCCTTGAGTCTCTGGGTCAGGTCCATGATTCCTACTCCTCGGTACTGAAGAAGACGTTTTTGGTTTCGGTGAAATGCAGGGCAGCGTCGGGGCCAAGTTCGCGGCCGAGGCCGGACTGCTTCATGCCGCCGAACGGGGTGGTGTACCGCACCGAAGAGTGCGAGTTCACCGAAAGGTTGCCGCTCTCGACGCCGCGTGCCACCCGAATCCCGCGGCCGAGGTCGCGCGTCCAGATCGAGCCCGAGAGGCCGTAGATCGAATCGTTGGCCAGCGCGATGGCGTCGGCTTCGTCGTCGAACGGCAGCACGCTGACGACTGGTCCGAAGATCTCATCCGTTGCCACCCGGTCGGTCCGGGCCGGCAGAAGCACGGTCGGCGCCATCCAGTAGCCGTCGCCTTCGGGCGCCGTGCCCCGGAACGCGACCGCGACGTTCGCGCCGGCGGCATCATCCAAATGCCCCTGCACCGAGTCGCGGTGCGCGGCGGAAACCAGCGGACCCATCTCGGTTTTCTCGTCGCTCGGGTCACCCACCCGCCAGGCCTGCACCGCGGGCTCGAGCAGTTCGAGGAACCGGTCGAGCACCGAACGCTCCACCAGAATCCGCGACCTCGAGCAGCAGTCTTGACCGGCGTTGTCGAACACCGCTCCCGGTGCGGTTGCCGCAGCCCTCTCAAGATTCGAGTCGGCGAACACGATGTTGGCGCTCTTGCCACCCAGTTCGAGAGTGACCGGTTTGACCAGGGCCGCGCATCCCGCTGCGACTTGCTTGCCCACTTCGGTCGAACCGGTGAAGACGATCTTGCCGACCTTCGGATGCGTGACGAATCTCTCGCCGACGACCGATCCTCGGCCGGGCAGCACTTGGAACAGGAACTCGGGCAACCCCGACTCGAGCGCCAGTTCACCCAGGCGGATTGCCGTGAGCGGAGTCCAGTCGGCCGGTTTGAGCAACACCGCGTTGCCAGCGGCTAGCGCGGGAGCGAACCCCCAGGAGGCGATCGTCATCGGGAAGTTCCACGGGACGATAACCCCGACAACACCGACCGGTTCGTGGAAGGTCACGTCGATGCCGCCAGCGACCGGAATCTGCGCACCGATCAGCCGCTCGGGCGCTCCGGCGTAAAAGTTCAGGACGTCGCGCACATGTCCGGCCTCCCAGCGGGCGGAACCGATGGGATGACCTGAATTTCGTACCTCGAGGGCGGCGAGCTGTTCGACCGCACCGTCAACGGCTTCGGCAAACCTGCGCAGCGCGCGGGCCCGGTCGGCCGGGGCGAGTGCCGCCCAGGACTTCTGCGCGGCCACTGCGGCGGCGACTGCCTCATCCACCGCCTCGAGCGGGGTGTGCTGAACCTCGGCGATCACCGTCGCATCGGCCGGGTTGTAGAGAGTGGTCGAGCTCATGCGCGGGCTCCGGCAAACGTTCGCGCCGCATCCACGAGGCCGGCGAATAGGCGAGCGTCTTCGACGGCATCCTCCTCGGGATGCCACTGAACGGCCAGTCCGAACGGCACGCCCTCCAGCTCAACGGCTTGCACGATCCCGTCGTCGGTGCGAGCCGTCACGCGCAACCCGGAGCCGACGGCATCCACGGCTTGGTGGTGGTAACTCTTCACCGCGAGCGGCGCAGCACCGACCAGGGCGGCGAGCGCCGACCCGTCGTCGACGACCACTTCGTTGGTCGCGTACTCGCCGTTGCCGATGCGAAACCGGTCATCCCCAACGACCTCGGGAACGTGCTGGTGCAGCGACCCCCCGCGGTTGACGTTGAGCATCTGCATCCCGCGACAGATTCCGAGGAACGGCAGCTCCCGGTCGATCGCGGCGCTGAGCAGTGCGTCTTCCCAGGCATCGCGCTCGAGATGCGCGCTGTCGGTTGTCTCGTGCGGGGTTTGGCCGTAGCGGGCGGGGTCGACATCCGCTCCCCCGGTGATGATGATGCCGTCGACGCCGTCGAGCACGCGGCTGACAGTTTCGGCGTCGGCGGGCTGTGGCGGCAACAGGATCGGGATGCCGCCCGCCCGTTGCACGGCTTCGAAGTAGACGGCCGGCAGGAACGCCGCGGTGACATCCCACACCCCGGTCTGGGCGCGCTGTTTGTAGGTGGTCAGCCCGATCACGGGCCGCGTCGACCTCGCGCCCTGAGCCTGTCGAAGGGTCACAGCCGTTCGAACCCCCGAATGCGCTCCCAGTCGGTGATTGCGGAGTTGAACGCCTTCAGTTCGACGCGCGCGTTATTGAGGTAGTGCTCGACGACCTCGGGGCCGAAGGCATCCTTCGCCACGGTCGAGGCGGCGAACAGCTCGGCCGCGTCGCGCAGGGTCGACGGCACCCGCGGCGCATCCGATCCGTAGGCGTTACCGGTGAACATCGGCTCGAGCTCAAGTTCGTTCTCGATGCCGTACAGCCCGCCCGCGATGATCGCCGCAGTCGCGAGGTACGGGTTGACGTCTCCCCCGGGCACCCGGTTCTCGACGCGCAGGCCGGGGCCGTGCCCGACGACCCGAAGAGCGCAGGTGCGGTTGTCCATCCCCCAGGCGACGGCCGTCGGGGCGAACGACCCCTCGACGTAGCGCTTGTAGGAGTTGATGTTGGGCGCGAAGAACAGCGTGAGTTCCCGCATCGTGTGCAGCAGCCCGGCGATCCAGT
>JBDTNW010000222.1:0-3758 GCA_039933575.1 Pseudolysinimonas sp.
GGTGTCTGTTATCGATGTCGCCACCGACACCGTCAGCACCACCATCACCGTCGGGGGTGAACCCTACGGGGTCGCGTTCACCTCGGACGGCACCACCGCTTACGTCACCAATTTCGGCGACGGCACGGTGTCTGTTATCGATGTCGCCACCGACACCGTCAGCACCACCATCACCGTCGGGGGTGAACCCTACGGGGTCGCGTTCACCTCGGACGGCACCACCGCTTACGTCACCAATTTCGGCGACGGCACGGTGTCTGTTATCGATGTCGCCACCGACACCGTCAGCACCACCATCACCGTCGGGACTGGCCCCTACGGGGTCGCGTTCACCCCGGACGGCACCACCGCTTACGTCGCCAATCGCAGCGACGACACAGTGTCGGTCATCGCCGTCGACACTCTGCCGGTCCTGGCGGCCCCGTCCACCCTGCCGACACTGAGCATCGGGACGCACTACTCGTTCACGACCCCGACCTCCGTCGGCAGCCCCGCCGCCGTGTTCGCCGTCACCGCAGGCGCCCTCCCCGACGGCCTGACCCTGGACACCACGACCGGCGTTATCTCCGGAACCCCCACCACCGCAGGCACATTCAGTTTCACCATCGAGGCAACCAACACCGTCGGAACCGTATCGGCCACCTACACCGGCACCGCAGACCTGACCGTTCTGGCGGCCACCGGAACCGACACCGCCCCGCTGCTCGCACTGGCACTGGCGCTCACACTCGCCGGAGCCGCGATCATGCTCACCCGGCGCCGTGACATCCGTCACCCCCATGAAGCTCACTGAGTGCCACGCAGAATCCGCGACACCACACCAACAGGTTACGATGCGTTGCCGTCGGTCCGTCGACGCGAGCTACCGACAGTGGCTCACCCAACCGGGCGGGGTCGGGGCGTAGTCCCTCGTGCCATCGCCCGGGACTGATGAGTCTCGGACGGATATCGGATCACTCGTCACGACCGCACCTGATCTCTTGCGGACCTGATCCCGCCGGCGCTGGTCGTGCTGCTACTCCGAAGGTCTACGGGACGACGTTGCCGAGCCGCGCGGAACCCTCCGGGCTATCCGCACGGAGGGAGAGTTCGGTGCGTTCCAACTGAACAGTGTCAGGTGCCACAGTCCCGATTGCTTTCTCGAAGGGTCAATGAGGCCCAGTGCCCCGGCGTCCTCCAATTGGCTACGAACGCGCCACGATTTGGGCGTGGAAGCGCTTCGCAGCTCATGTTGCCAGTCGCCGAATGCATCCTCGGCGTCCACGCCCATCCGGGCCATAGCGCTGTCGTCTCTGAGATCGGCGATGTGGTTGGCTTCGACCTCGAACGGCAGCACGTGCAGCGAGCTCGCTCGCTCGGTGGTGTGTTTGATCATCGCTGCGGCCACTCCCTCTGGAGATGAGCTCAGATAGAGGGTGGGAACGCCAGCAGGGGAGTACCTTCCCTCGGACCGAGACCCAGACAATGCTTCAGCGGCGTAGTCCGGGTCGACGGCGCGGAAGAACAGTCCGCGGACGCTGACCAGCGGGGACTCGTCGCGTCGGACTTCGGGAACGGGCTCTCCGGCTACAGGCGAGATCACTAACTCAGGGTACTAAGCCGGCTCAGCCTCGCGTGCCTGGCGCGAAGCTCAGCCGACCAGGATCTAGCTGAGGTGCCGGGCAAAGAATCCGTTCGCAGTTTCCGCCGCGTGCGGCGGGACTCCGGTGTGGCCGCCCATGTTGGCGTTTAGCGCTTTCTCGTTCGACCCGAAAGCGTCGAACAGATCCAGGGCTTGCTGCCGGTCATTGCCTTCGTCGTCCCACTGCAACAGGACATGCAGCGGGATGGTGAGGCTCCGGGCTTCCTCGATGATCGCGCGAGGTACGAAACTTCCCGCGAAGAGGACAGCGGCCACGATGCGCGGCTCGACACCAGCCAGCCGAACACCGATCGAGATCACCCCACCGGAGAAGCCGACCGGACCGCCAATCTCCGGCAGATCAAGGAGCGCATCCAAGGTCGTCTGCCACTCCGGCACTGCCTGTTCGACCAAGGGAAGCACCAAGCGGTCGATGACCTCCTCGCTCGGGCGTTCGCCGGCAGCGAGGGCACGCCGCAAGTCGGCGCGAGCCTGCTCCGCGGCGGGAGAAGCGGGCCGGTCGCCCGCTCCGGGCAGTTCGATGGTGGCGGCGGCAAAGCCCTGTTCTACCGCGGCTCTCGCCCGGGCCACCAGCCGCGGGTACATCCCGCTCAGCCCGCCGGGGTGTCCCAGGAGGATCAACGGAACCGGTGAGGAAGAAGATGCGGGTGTCCACAGGAGGCCAGGAATCTCGCCGATGGTGAATCCGCGTTCGACAATGAGGTCGTCGAGGTGCTGTTCAGAAGTGAAGTGCATGGTCGTGCCTTTCGGGAGCGCTGAAGAAAATGGCGCTCCCCGGACGACCTATCGCCCGACCGCGACTCCAGAGAGGAGCACCCACGTCGAATTGTTCACGGGTACCACCTCCTCTCCACGGTCGCGAGAAACCTAGCACTACCCGCGAGCAACCCGTTCCCGCGCCGCCGGAACCGCGAGGCCCGCGATCACGATCAGGCCGAACACGATCCACAGCGCGTTCAGGATGCCGATCTGGTGGCCGACGAAGCCGATGATCGGCGGACCGACGAGGAACGCGCAGTAGGCGATCGTCGCCACTGCGCTCACTCGGGCCGCCGCGCGCGACGGGTCGTCGCCAGCGGCCGACATTCCGACCGGGAAGCCGAGCGCAGCTCCCAAGCCCCAGATGACGATCGCGACGACGGTCACCGGGATGCTGGGGAGCAGGATGACGGCACCGAGCCCGAGGGCGGCAGCGAGTACCGACACTCGCAAGACCGGGACGCGCCCGAACCGGTCGAGCAGCGGAACCCCGGCGATTCGCCCGATCGTCATCGCGACGCTGAAGACGCCAAACAGCAGCGCCCCCTGTCCGGCGTCGAGCCCGCGATCGTCGACCATCGCGATCGTCAACCAGTCGTTCGCCGATCCCTCGGCGAACGCCATCCCGAGCACGAGAACTCCGATGAGCAGCGTGCGCGGCTCTTTCCAGACACCGAGCTGTTCGCGGAAAGTCGGCTTGGGCTCGACGGCTCCTTCGACAGAGCCTTCAGCGTTCGAGCCGATCTTCGCGGGCATCAACCGGGGAAAGAAGAGGGCGGCCACCAGGAGCAGCACACCGATCGCGGCGAAGTGGATGCTGGGCACGATCCCGCCGAACGCGGCAGCAGCACCGATCCCGGCTCCGAGTACTGAGCCCAGGCTCCACGACGCGTGGAACCACGGCATCAGGGTGCGTCCACTCGCCCGTTCGACGACGGTGCCTTCGACATTCATTGCGACGTCGCACATCGACCAGGCGAAGCCGAAGACGGCCATCGACCCGATCGCGAAGGCGTAGACCGGCAGCACTGAGGTCGCGATCGTCATGCCGCCGATGCCGAGACTGCCGACGACGAGGGTGCCGACGATCGTGAGTCGTGCGCCGAACCTGTGCACGATCGGTGACGCCGCGAAGAGCCCGAAAATTGATCCAACCGACAAGCCCGCGATCAGGATGCCGACCTGGCTGACATCGAGGCCGAGGATGTCGCGCACGGTCGGCAGTCGCGAGATCCAGGTCGCCACCGCGACGCCGTTGAGGGCGAAGATGACGAAGACGGCGATCGCCCCGCGGCGGACGTCGGCGGGTGCGGTCACTGGGCGATCCTACGGGCCGAGTTCCCCGCTGGCCGGGTAC
>JBDTNW010000223.1:0-3730 GCA_039933575.1 Pseudolysinimonas sp.
CGGAGCGGCGTAAGACTAAAGCCCACGGCGCAATCCGTGGGAACGCCCATCGTGACGTCGAGCGGTACTGCCGCGCCCGCGGCGACGAGCCTGACGCTGTCGGGCGTGGCGAGCAACGCGAACAACAGCCCGAATCCGGTCTCGATCACCTACTACGCGTGGAAACCGAGTTCGGGAACCCCAACCTGCTCGTCGACGCCTGACGGCGGCCATCAGGTCACCGGGTACGAGCAGGTCTCGAACACCGAAACCATCAGCCCCCTCGATCCCGACCAGGATTACCGCGTCGCCGCCTGCCTCTCGTACGGGTTCGGGGCGATCGGCACGACGCCGATCGATACCTACACGTTCCAGCCACCCCCCGCTCCGACCGGGTCGCTGACGTTCACGATCGACACCTCGACCGACGGCAATGGTGCGACGCGCACTTACAACATCGACGCGTGGGATCAGCCGGCACCACCGCCCGGGTACAACCTTCGCTACCAGATCGACGGCGGCACGCTGCAGAACAATCTGACGGTTCCGGAGTATGTCGCGACGATCAATGGGCTGTTCTGCAAGAACCTCGGCGGACAGCAGCGCTGCTCAGACCCAGCCAGCTATATGCCGGCGGCCGGCTCCGCTCCGACCTCAGTCGTCGTGCATTTCCCGCAGAACTGTTTCGTTGCTGGGTCGTCGGCGGACTCGTCCGATGTCACGACGGGCTCAGCCGCCACACCCTCGATGGCGGTCGTCGCCACCGAATCACACGGCTTCGGCACGACATACAGCTACGACGTCACCTGGTCAGGGCCGTACGCGAGCCTTCAGGCCATCCACTACGAACTCAACTTCTGTTAGCCCGACCAAGAAGAGGACACACCGCATGACGATCGCGCCAGAACAGTCAGCCTGGTTCGCCGAGACCTTCGGCCTGCTCGCCGACAACGTTGAGTTGGCCGTACTCGGCAAGCGCCACGTCGTCGAGTTGGTGTTGGCCGCGACGCTCAGCGAAGGTCACGTGCTGCTCGAAGACGTGCCCGGCACCGGCAAGACGGCGCTCGCTCGCGCGATCTCCTCGACCGTGAAGGGCACGAACTCCCGCATCCAGTTCACTCCCGACCTGCTTCCGGGCGACGTGACGGGCATCACGGTCTACGACCAGAAGAAGGGCGAGTTTCAGTTTCACGCCGGGCCGATCTTCGCCAACGTGGTGCTCGCCGATGAGATCAACCGGGCCAGCCCGAAGACCCAGTCCGCGCTGCTGGAAGTGATGGAAGAGGGCAACGTCACGGTGGATGGCGTCACCCGCCCGGTCGGGCGGCCGTTCCTGGTCATCGCGACCCAAAACCCGGTCGAGCAAGCCGGTACCTACCGGCTTCCCGAGGCGCAGCTCGACCGATTCATGATCCGCACCTCGATCGGGTACCCCGACGAGGCCGCGACCCTGCGCATTCTGCAAGGCGTCGGGAACCCTCGCAAGGAGGTCCCGGGAATCGTCGAGACCGACCGGCTCGTGACGATGACCGACATGGCGCGCGAGGTGTACACGAGCCCCCTGGTGTCGGACTACATCATGCGGATCGTGGATGCCACCCGCCGGGCTACCGAGGTCAAGCTCGGCGTCAGCGTGCGGGGTGCGATCTCGTTTGCGCGGATCGCGATGACCTGGGCAGCTTCGCGGGGGCGCACCTTCGTCACCCCCGACGACGTCCGCGACCTCGCTGTGCCGACTCTCGCGCACCGCATGATCCTTGAGCCCGAGGCCGAGTTCGACGGCGTCACCGCAATCGATGTTGTTGGTCAGGTTTTGCTCGACGTCGCGCCCCCCGTGGAGAACGGCGCCGCCTAGGCGCCCCCGAGCACGACGATGAGCACCGAGACCCACTCCCGCTCGAGGCGCACTGGAACGAGTCGTACGCACGTGACCCGTACGTCGGCACGCACCGGCACCGTCACCCGGTACACGCTCACGCGCACCGGGCTCGCGTCGGGCGTGAGCGAGGGTCGGCGGGTGCTGCGGGGTGCCCAAAAAGCAGTGATCGCGGCGGCTGAATGGCTGCGCACCACCGTCACCCCGGCGGGGTGGCTGCTGGTTGCTGTCGCGATCGCGGGGGTGGTCGGTGGACTGACCTTCGGGCTCGTCGAAGGCTGGGTAGTTGCAATGATCGCCGTCGTGATGCTGGTGGTGAGCGTTCCGTTCTTGCTCGGCGCCCACGACTACGGCGTACACCTCGAACTGGCGAAGGACCGTGTCGTCGCGGGGTCGGAGGTCATCGGCAGTCTGGATATCGTCAACCGCTCGTCGCGCGTGGCTCTCCCGGGTGTCGTCGACATCCCGGTCGGGGCGGGACTCGTCGAGGTGCACGTCCCGTTGTTGCGCGGGGGAGCCGATCATCGCGAACGGCTGTCAATCGCGGCACCGCGACGCGGCGTTATCCAGGTCGGCCCGATGACGATCGGCCGCGGCGACCCGGTCGGCATCCTGCGCCGTGAGCATGCCTGGCCCGGCAGCCAACAGATCTTCGTGCACCCGGTGACCGTCCCCATCCCGAGCACCAGTGCCGGACTCGTTCGTGACCTCGAAGGGTCCCCGACGAGTGACATCGTCGACTCCGATCTCTCATTTCACGCGATCCGGCAGTACGTGAGCGGTGACTCGTACCGACACGTGCACTGGAAGTCGACGGCGAAGACCGGGCAACTCATGGTGCGGCAGTATGAGGAGACCCGCCATTCCCGCATTGCGATCGTGCTTGACCTTGAGGCCACCGCCTACGCTGACGACGACGAGTTCGAGATGTCGGTGAGCGCCGCCGCCTCGCTAGGCGTGCAGGGTGTTCGCGATGGCCGTGACGTGCTGGTTGCGGCCAGCGCCGACATCCCGGACTACTCGCGTGACGTCGTGCGGTCGATCCAGACGTTGTCAACCTTCAGCGCGAAGAACCTGCTCGACGGGTTCGCCGGCGTCGAGAACGGCGACAACGCGATGCCTCTCGAGTTGGTCACTCGGCTCACGGTGCAGTCGTTCCCCGAGCTGTCCATCGCGTTCCTGGTCACCGGATCGCAAGTGGACCTCGCCCGGCTCCGTGCGGCAGCTTTCGCCTTCCCGCCCCAGGTTGCCGTGGTCGCAGTGCGCGCCGAACCGGGCGCGGAACCGACTCTGCGTTCGGCGAAGGAACTCTCGGTGCTCACGATCGGCACCCTCAACGACCTGAAGAACATGATGGCCCGGGGTGCGGTGCGATGAGTGGCGGTGCGATGGGTTTGGGCGCCAAACTGCCTGCTGCGACCCGGCTCGCGGGAGCCGCGCCGCGCCCGATCGGGAGCCTGCTGATCTGGGGACTCGGCTACCTCGTGGTCGGAGTCGCGCTCGCGACGGCATCCGCGTGGGAGGTCTACCGCACCCCTCTGCTGGCGGTCGTTGCCGCGGTCGGCGCGGCCCTCGGGATCGGCGTAGTGCTTCTGGTTCGCGCCGTGCGCTGGCCGAACTGGATGATTCCGATCCTCGCCGCGGTCGGCTACCTGGTGCTGGTCGTGCCGGTTGCGATCCCATCGGCACTCGGAACGCCGGTTTCGGTCGTCCGCGGGGTGCGTGACGGCGTCGTCGGAATTGTCGTCGGCTGGAAGCAACTTCTGACCCTGAGCCTTCCGCTCGGTGCCTACCAAGCGGTGCTCGTGCCGTTCTTTGTGCTCATCGTGGTGGGCACGACTCTTGCCGCCTTCCTGATCGTTCGCGATGGCCCCG
>JBDTNW010000224.1:0-3723 GCA_039933575.1 Pseudolysinimonas sp.
TCGTCTCCACCCGCGACTGCTCGCTCCAGCGTCGGCACCAGAAACTGGTTGAGGAGGCACCGGCGCCGTTCCTCACGCCTGAGCAGACCGAACTGCTGTACAAGTCCTCGAAGGCGATCCTGAAGGAGGTCGGCTACCTCGGGGCCGGCACCTGCGAGTTCCTGATCGGCAAAGACGGCACGGTCTCGTTCCTCGAGGTCAACACCCGTCTCCAGGTCGAACATCCCGTGTCAGAAGAGGTCACCGGCATCGACCTGGTGCGCGAGCAGTTCCGCATCGCCGAGGGTGGCCTGCTCGACCCGGTCGATCCCGAGACGCATGGGCACTCGATCGAGTTCCGCATCAACGGCGAAGACCCGGGCCGCAACTTCCTGCCCACGCCCGGACCGGTCAACGTGCTGCGTTTCCCCGGCGGACCCGGCGTGCGCGTCGATTCAGGTGTCACGACCGGCGATGTCATCTCGGGAGCGTTCGACTCGCTCCTCGCGAAACTGATCGTGACCGGGCACACCCGCGCGGATGCTCTCGAGCGTGCTCGGCGCGCGCTCGACGAGTTCGAGGTCGCCGGTCTGCCGACGGTGCTGCCGTTCCACCGCAAGATCGTGCGCGACCCGGCGTTTGTCGCCGCCGACGGCCACTTCCGCGTCTACACCCGGTGGATCGAAACCGAGTTCGTCAACGACATCGAGCCGTGGGGCGGGATGCTGCCGGAAGGTGGCGCAGCCGCGAAGCGACACGACGTTGTCGTTGAAGTGGATGGCAAGCGCATCTCGGTGTCGCTTCCCTCGAAGCTTCTGCCGGGTGCCGGATCGGCGTCAGCGGCCCCAGCCCCCAAACGCCGTGGCGGCAACTCGTCGGTCAACACTGCCACCGGCGACACCGTTGTAGCCCCGATGCAGGCGACGATCGTCAAGGTCGCGGTTGCCGAAGGCGACAAGGTAGTCAAGGGCGACCTTGTTCTCGTGCTCGAGGCCATGAAGATGGAGCAGCCGATCACCGCGCACAAAGATGGCACGATCGCCGCCCTCGACGCGACGGTCGGCGCGACAGTCTCGGCGGGTCACCGCCTGCTCGCGATCGAGGGCTAGGCGCCCGCCGCCCCCGAGTAGCGGTTCAGCCCACGATGTGCATCGCGCGGGCGGCGTCGGTGATGGTGCCGGACAGCGACGGGTAGACGCTGAAGGCCCGGGCGAGTTGGTCGACGGTGAGACGGTGCTCGACCGCGAGGGCAATCGGCAAGATGAGATCGCTCGCCTTCGGCGCCACCACGACGCCACCGATGACGGTGCCCGAGCCGGTGCGGGCGAAGATCTTCACGAAGCCATCTTTCAGGCCCATCATCTTGGCGCGCGGGTTGGAGGCGAGCGGCAATTTGTAGATCTCGCCCTGCGTGATGCCCTCTTCGATCTGGCGCTGCGACCAGCCGACGGTCGCCACCTCGGGCTGCGTGAAAATGTTGCTCGTCACGTTGCGCTGCTCGGTCGGGGTGACCGCATCCCCCAACGCGTGGAAAACGGCGGTACGGCCCTGCATCGCCGCGACGGATGCCAGCGGCAGGAAGTCGCTACAGTCACCGGCGGCGTACACCGACGGCATCGAAGTGCGGGCGACGCGGTTGACCCGGATGTGTCCCGACTCAGTCAGCTGGATGCCGGCCTCCTCCAGCCCGATCCCGGCCGTGTTCGGGATGGAACCAACGGCGAGCAGCGCGTGTGAGCCCTTCACCTCGCGGCCGTCCGCCAAGGTCACGACAACGCCGTCGCCGTCACGAGTGACGGAGGCCGCGCGACTCTTGTTGAGAACGGTCATCCCGTTGCGCAAGAAGACCGCTTGGATGACCGCCGCCGCATCCTCATCTTCTCCCGGGAGCACCTGGTCGCGGCTGGATACTAACGTGACCGCGGATCCGAGCGCGAGGTAGGCCGCGGCGAACTCGGCGCCGGTAACACCCGAACCGACGACGATCAGGTGCTCGGGAATCGCCTCGAGGGAGTAGAGCTGGGTCCAGGTGAAGATCCGCTCGCCGTCCGGCTTGGCAGTCGGCATGATGCGGGGACTCGCCCCGACGGCGACCACCAGAGTGTCGGCCGTGACCTCGTCGAAGTCGGTGCGGCTCTTACCTTTGCCCGTCGAAACGACGATCGTGTTCGGGCCGTCGAGCCTGCCGTCGCCGTGCAGGATTTTCACACCCGCGCGCACCAGCGACGCCTTCATGTCGGCGGACTGTTGCTGCGCGAGGGCGAGGAGCCGCTTGTTGACGGCGCCCAGGTTGACCGCAACCTCGGGACGCACGACGCGGCCTTTGTCGGAGTGCGTGTAGAACTGCACGCCGAGATCGGCCGCCTCACGAACCGCGTTGGCAGCTTCCGCCGTCGCGATCAGAGTCTTGCTGGGCACGACGTCGGTCAGAACCGCCGAGCCGCCGACTCCGGCCCGCTCGACCAGGGTCACGTCGGCACCCAGTTGGGCGCCGGCCAGGGCTGCCTCGTACCCCCCAGGACCGCCGCCGAGGACGGCCAACCGGTGGGTGCGCTCGAACTCGTACGGCATGCTCCCATTCTGACGGGTCGCGAGGGTCGCCGCCGTGCGATGCAGGCGTCCTAGAGTGAATGGATGAGCAACGCTGCCAACCCCCTCGACGACCCGGCTGCCGATCCGTTTGCAATCGCGAAAGAGGCCGCAGCACAACTCGCCGCGGCGACGGGTGTCGAACGCCACGACATCGCGCTCACGCTCGGCAGCGGCTGGGCCAAGGCCGCCGACCTGCTCGGCGAGACTGTCGCGACAGTTGCCGCAACGGACATCGTCGGATTCAGCGCCCCCGCCCTGAGCGGCCACGTCGGGACGCTGCGCAGCATCCTGCTCCCGAACGGCAAACGCGCCCTCGTCATCGGCGCGCGTACCCACTTCTACGAAGACCACGGCGTGCGTCGAGTCGTGCACTCGGTGCGCACCGCCGCCGCAGCGGGCGCGAAGATCATGGTGCTCACGAACGGGGCCGGCGGCATCAAGGAGCATTGGACTCCCGGCACGCCCGTGCTGATCTCCGACCACATCAACCTGACGGCAGCGTCGCCGCTCGAAGGCGCAACCTTCATCGACCTGACCGACCTCTACGCGCGCCGGTTGCGCGATCTCGCGCGCACTGTCGATGCCTCTCTCGACGAAGGTGTGTACACCCAGTTCCGCGGACCGCACTATGAGACCCCGGCCGAGGTACAGATGGCGAAGACGATCGGCGGACACATCGTCGGGATGTCGACAGCCCTCGAAGCGATCGCGGCCCGCGAAGCCGGAATGGAGATCATCGGCTTCTCGCTGATCACCAACCTCGCCGCCGGCATCTCACCCCACCCCCTGTCACATGCCGAAGTGTTGCAGGCTGGCAAGGATGCCGAACCGGTGATTTCCGACCTGCTCGCCCGCGTCGTGGCCGCCCTCTAGGACACCCCCGTGGCTCTCCTCGACGACGCCCGCGCCTGGATCGCGCAAGACCCCGACCCGGTCACCCGCGCCGAACTCGATGCCGTCGTTGCTCGCGTTGAAGCGGGGGATGCGGTGGCGCTGGCCGATCTCACCCAGCGGTTCTCGGGCCGCCTCGAATTCGGCACGGCCGGGCTCCGTGGCGAGCTCGGGGCAGGCCCAATGCGGATGAACCGCGTTCTTGTCGCCCAGGCAGCGGCCGGGCTCGCCGGGTACCTGCTCGGTCGCGAAGCATCGCCC
>JBDTNW010000225.1:0-3713 GCA_039933575.1 Pseudolysinimonas sp.
ACAAGCCGGACTCGATCATCGCGGAGATCGCCGGAATCGACTCGCTGCCCCTGACTCAGGCGCGCAGTGAGGGCTTCAAGAAGGCTCTCGGCGACTGTGGGCTCAAGGTCAGCAACCGTGTGGCTGCCGACTTCACTGTTCAGGGCGGCGAGGCGGTGACCTCGCAGCTGTTGGCTGCGGCGCCGCACATCGACGCCATCTGGAACCACGACGATGACCAGGGTGTGGGCGTGCTCGCCGCCATCCAGGCCGCCGGACGCAGTGAGTTCTTCATGGTCGGCGGCGCCGGCTCGGCGAACGCGATGCGCCACATCCAGGCCGGTGACAGCCCGCTGCAGGCGACCGTCATCTACCCGTCGACCCAGGCTGCTGACGGCATCCGGTTGGCTCGTCTGATCGTCCAAGGCAAGTCGCTCAGCGACCTGGTCGAGGTCGAGATCCCCAACCGGATCGTGCTCAACGCCCCCGTGGTGACGAAGGACAACGTGGCGAAGTACCTGCCCACGGCGTTCGAGTCCTAGACCCGGATCCACAGGCGGTACCACCGAATAGAGCGGGGCGCGTTCATAGCGCGCCCCGCTCTCTCCACAGACGGGAAAAGCTTCATGGCGCCTCTGCGCATCGCGATGATCGGTCACGGCTTCATGGGAGCAGCACACTCCCAGGGCTGGCGCGTCGCCCCCCACTTCTTTGACCTTCCGGCACAGCCCGAAATGACCGTCGTGGTCGGGCGCAACGCCGAGAGCACCGGAGTCGATGCCGCCCGTTGGGGATGGCACGAGTCCGCGTCGGACTGGCGCACCGTTGTCACCCGGGACGACATCGATGTCGTCGACATCGTGACTCCTGGTGACTCCCACGCCGAGATTGCCATCGCGGCGCTCGCCGCCGGCAAGCACGTGCTGTGCGAGAAGCCTCTCGCCAACACCGTCGCCGAAGCCGAAGCGATGACCGAGGCCGCCGCCAAGGCGCCAAATGGCGCTCTCGCGATGACGGGTTTCACCTACCGCCGGGTTCCGGCCGCCGCCCTGGCCCGCGACATGGTCGCCGCCGGACGAATCGGTCGCGTCACCCAGGTGCGAGCCTCGTACCTTCAGGATTGGCTCAACGATCCCGCGATGCCACTCACCTGGCGTCTGCAAAAGGAGATCGCCGGATCCGGCGCCCTCGGTGACATCGGTGCGCACGCAATCGACCTCTCTCAGTTCGTGACCGGGATGAACCTCACGAGCGTCTCGGGCACACTTCAGACGCTCATCACCGAGCGCCCCATTCAGGAGACCTCGGCGGGGCTCGGCGGAACCGGCGGCAGCGAGATGGGCAAGGTCACGGTGGATGACGTCGCTCACATCGTGGGCCGCTACGACTCAGGAGTTCTGGGAACCTTCGAGGCAACGAGATTCGCGACCGGCCGCAAGAACGCGCTGCGTCTCGAAGTCTCAGGCACCGAAGGCGCGATCTCATTCGATCTCGAAGACCTCAACTCGCTGCTCTTCTACGACGGCACAGCGCCGGAATCGGAACGTGGGTTCACCAAGATCCTGGTCACCGAGCCGGTTCACCCCTACATCCCCGCCTGGTGGCCGGCCGGTCACATGCTCGGGTACGAGCACGGCTTCTCACACCAGGTCAAAGACTTCGTCGAAGCGATCAGCGCCGGCATCCAGCCGACACCGAGCTTCGCCGACGGACTGCAGGTTCAGCGTGTGCTTGAGGCGGTCGAGACCAGCTCCGCCGCCGGCAGCGCCTGGACTGCCGTCTAGTCTCAATTCCACCAACCCCGCGAAGGAGCGACCATGGGCCGACCGATCACACTGTTTACCGGCCAGTGGGCCGACCTGCCGCTCGAAGAGGTGGCGAAACTCGCCGCCGGCTGGGGCTATGACGGCCTCGAACTGGCCTGCTGGGGTGACCATCTCGACCCGTGGCGCTGGGATGAGCCCGGCTACGCCGAAGGCAAACTCGAGCTGCTCGCGAAGTACAACCTGAAGGTGTTCGCAATCTCGAACCACCTCAAGGGGCAGGCTGTCTGTGACGACCCGATCGACCAGCGGCACCGCGACATCGTCTCGGACAACGTGTGGGGCGATGGTGACCCGGAGGGCGTGCGGCAACGCGCGGCCGAGGAGATGAAGCACACGGCTCGACTCGCCGCGAAGCTCGGCGTCGACACCGTCATCGGCTTCACCGGATCGTCGATCTGGAAGTACGTCGCGATGTTCCCGCCGGTCTCGCAGGCAACCATCGACGCGGGTTACCAGGACTTCGCCGACCGGTGGAACCCGATCCTCGATGTCTACGACGAGGTCGGCGTTCGGTTTGCGCACGAGGTGCACCCGAGCGAGATCGCGTACGACTACTGGACGACGGTGCGCACCCTCGAAGCGATTGGTCACCGTCCGGCGTTCGGTCTCAACTGGGACCCGAGCCACATGGTGTGGCAAGACCTCGACTCCGTCGGGTTCTTGCTCGACTTCGCTGACCGGATCTACCACGTCGACTGCAAGGACACCCGCAAGCGCATGACGAACGGTCGCAACGGCCGCCTCGGCTCGCACCTCGCGTGGGCTGACCCGAAGCGCGGCTGGGACTTCATCTCGACCGGGCACGGCGACGTTCCGTGGGAGGACGCCTTCCGTGCGCTGAACTCGATCGGCTACACCGGTCCGATTTCGGTCGAGTGGGAGGACGCCGGGATGGATCGCCTCCTCGGTGCCCCCGAAGCCCTCGAGTTCGTGCGCAAGCTCGCTTTCGACGCCCCGGATGCCGCGTTCGACGCGGCGTTCAGCGCGAAGTAGGCGCGCCCGAACTACGGGGCTTCAACGGGTAGAGGCGGTGACCATCGCCTCTACCCGTTCCGGCGACAGCGCGTGGTGGATCGCGAGCATGCTCGCGCCCAGGATGGCGGCATCCGCCCCCGCCTTGGACTGCGTGATTTGCAGATGTTCGGTCGCGATCGGCATTGAGCGGGTGTAGACGACCTCACGGGCACCGGCGATCAAATGTTCACCGGCCTGCGCGAGCGAGCCCCCGATCACAATGACGGCGGGATTGATCAGGCTCACACAGATGGTGAGGGCTTCACCGATGTCGCGACCGGCCTGGCGTACCGCCTGGATCGCGTCGACGTTGCCGCGTTTGACGAGCTCGACGACGTCTTGACCGGTGTGAGTGGCCAGACCGGATTCGCCCAGGATGCGCGCAAGAGCTGATCCTGACGCGATCGCTTCAAGGCAGCCCCGGTTGCCACACCGGCACAGCACGTCGGCGCCTCGGGCGACGTAGACATGCCCGATGTCGCCCGCCGTGCCCCGGTCGCCGCGCTGCAGCAGCCCGCCCGAAATGACGCCCGAGCCGATGCCGGTCGCGACTTTGACGAAGATCAGGTCGTCGACACCAGGCCACGCCAGTTCGCGTTCGCCCAGAGCCATGATGTTGACGTCGTTGTCGACGAGCACGGGCACTCTGAAGATCTCGCCGAGCCAGCCGGGGACGTCGAAGCGGTCCCAGCCCGGCATGATCGGCGGGTTGGTGGGTCGTCCGGTGCTGTGTTCGACAGGCCCGGGCACGCCGACGCCAATCGCGAGCAGGTCGTTGGCCGAACGACCGGAGCGCTCGAGCAGTGCCTTCCCAAGATCGGCGACGCGCGTCAGTACCGGGATCGGCCCTTCGGAAACCGCAATCGCTTCGCCGACTTCATCCACGATTCGTCC
>JBDTNW010000226.1:0-3707 GCA_039933575.1 Pseudolysinimonas sp.
ACCCGCCCCCCGACGTGAAGCTGTTGCCGACGAACGACGAGCGCGCGACCGTCAGCACGGCGGCGTCAACGAGCGTCGAGATCGCGCCACCACTCTGCGCCGAGTTGGTCGTGAACGTGCTGTCGGTGACGTTCGAGTCGCTATAGACGCCGGCGGAATAGATCGCGCCACCCTGCTGGTCGGCGTCGTTGTTCTCGAAAGTTGAGTTCGAGACACTCCAGTCTGCGCCCGTCGAGAGCGAGATGGCGCCGCCGTTACCGTCGGCGTTGTTCTCGTTGAACTCCGACGACAGGATCTGCAGACTGCCAATGGTCGAGGCGGAGATCGCACCGCCGTTGCCGTCAGTGTGATTCCGCTCGAACGTGGAGCCCGAGATGACGATCGCCCCCGAGAAGTTGAGCAAGGTGAGCGCCGCGCCGTCCACCCCAGAGGTGTTGTCGCTGAACGTCGAGTCGCGCACCGTGAGGGTGGGCGAGCCGAATTCAACGAAAAGCCCGCCCGAGCCGGCTCCGGAGTCCGAGTCGTTGCCGGTGAACGTCGAGTCCTCGATCAGGATGTCGCCCTGCACCTGGTAGAAGTCGGCGATCGGGGCGTAGTTGTTCAACTCGTTGGTGACCGTGACGTTACTCAACGTGATGTCGCGCGGCAGTTCGTTTGTCGGACCGTAGCCGGCACCCAGCGCGGTTCCGGTGCCCAGGGGGATGCCCGTGATGGTCAGGTTCTGAAGGACGAAGTCCTGGCCTGCGTCCGTCGGGTACATGTACAGCTGGGCGAACCCGCCCGTGTTGGCGCGGCCGATCGTCACGTCGCCGCCGCCGTCGATCGTCAGACCGACCCGCACGTAGATGACGCCGGTCAGCAGAACGGAGGTGATCCCGGGGGCGAAGTCAATCGTGTCGCCGGAGACGACCGTCGCATCCGTCTGCAACAGGTACCGCAGCGTGCCCGAGGTGTTGGTGTCGGCGGAATCGGTGACCGTGTGAGTGGTCGCCGCGGAGGCGGGCGTCGCGACGAGCGCGACCCCGGTCAGAGCGAGGCCGAGGGAAAGGAGGGCTGCGAGGGCGCGGGGGATTCGGCGTCCAGCGGTCATGTGATGGAGTCCTGAAAGTCGGTCGGTGTCGAGTGCTCCGGCTGGCTGAAACCTACCAGAGAAGCAGGCATTCCGGAACGCGACTCAACCGTCGAGGCGCTGCAGCCAGGCGTGCCTGTCTGCGACCCGCCCGTACTGGATGTCGGTCAGTTCCTGGCGCAGCGACAGCGCGACCCGCTCACCCTCGGGCTCCGGCATCCAAATGCCGAAATCCGCCGCCTTGATCTGGTCGATCGGGACGATCACGGCCGCGGTTCCGCAGGCGAACGCCTCGACGATCTCGCCCGATTCGACGCCTTCGCGCCACTCGTCGATCGACACTCGGCGTTGCTCGATCGAGTAACCGCGATCGCGTCCGAGTTGCAGAACAGAATCGAGCGTGATGCCCTCCAGAATCGAGTCGCTGTCGGGCGTGATCAGCCGCTTGTCCTTGGTGACGAGAACGAGGTTCATTCCCCCGAGCTCCTCTAGGTAGGTGCCTTCCTGTGCGTCGAGAAAGAGCACCTGCTGACACCCGTTCTCATACGCCTCTTGCTGGGCGACCAGCGACGCGGCGTAATTTCCGCCGGTCTTCGCCGCGCCCATCCCGCCATGTCCGGCCCGGGTGTAGGCCGTCGAGAGCCAGATCGACAAGGGGGAGATGCCGCCACTGAAGTAGGCACCCGCGGGGCTGGCGATCAGGTAGTAGTTGACCTTGTTTGCCGAGCGCACCCCGAGGAATGCCTCCTTGGCGAACATGAACGGCCGCAGGTAGAGGCTCGTCTCGTCGGCCGTCGGCACCCAGCCACCGTCGACCGCGATGAGCTGCTTCAGCGAGTCGAGAAAGTACTCGACCGGCAGTTCGGGCAGCGCGAGCCGCTTCGCCGAGCGCTGCATCCGCGCTGCGTTGGCCGTCGGGCGGAAGGTCCAGATCGAGCCGTCGGCATGACGGTAGGCCTTGAGACCCTCGAACACTTCCTGCGCGTAGTGCAGCACGGCGGCGGCCGGGTCGAGCGAGATCGGACCATATGCGATCACGCGGGGGCGGTGCCAGCCACCCTTGTCTGACCAGCAGATGTCGACCATGTGGTCGGTGAAGGACTTGCCGAACCCGAGCTCGGGCGACGAGAGGATCGCGGTGCGCTCCTCGACCGTCTTCGCGGCAGCGTTCGGGATGACCTGCCAGAGCAGGTCTTGTGTGGCCATCGGCAGGAGGTTGATCGTCATGGTGGGCTCCGGAAGGTAGAGGTCTAGTTTGCCGCGACTCGATCGGCGATAGCTGTGCCGATTTCGTCGGTGGTGCGGGCGGCGGTTCCTCGGGCAGCGAGATCGGCGATCACCGCCGCCTCGATCCGTCGGGCGACCTTCGGTAGCTCGAGGTGATCGAGCAACAGAGCGGTCGACAGGATCGCCGCGGTGGGGTCGGCGCGTTGCTGCCCCGCGATGTCAGGAGCCGAACCGTGTACCGGCTCGAACATCGAGGGAAACGTGCGGTCGGGGTTGATGTTGCCCGAGGCCGCAAGTCCGATGCCGCCGCTGATAGCGCCGGCCAGATCGGTGAGGATGTCGCCGAAGAGGTTGTCTGTGACGATCACGTCGAACCTACCAGGATCGGTGACGAAGAAGATCGTCGCCGCATCCACGTGGAGGTAGTCCCAGACCACATCGGGATGACGGGCCGCCTCGCGCTCGACGGTGCGAGCCCACAGGCTTCCGGCATTCACGAGCACGTTCGTCTTATGCACGAGGGTGAGCTTCTTGCGGCGCTTCTGCGCGAGGGCGAACGCGTAGCGCACCACCCGCTCCACGCCGAAGGCCGTGTTGACGCTCAGCTCGTTGGCGATCTCGGCGGGCGTGCCAACCCGGATGCTGCCGCCGTTGCCGACGTACGGCCCCTCGGTACCCTCCCGTACCACCACGAAGTCGACGGTGCCGGGGTCGCTCAGGGGGCTAACCGCGCCCGGAAAAATCTGGGTGGGACGCAGATTCACGTAGTGGTCGAACGCGAACCGCAACTTGAGCAGCAGGCCGCGCTCGATGATGCCACCCGCCAGTTTCGGATCCCGTGGGTCGCCGCCCACCGCACCGAGCAGGATCGCGTCGTGCGCCGCAAGTTTGACCAGATCGTCGTCGCCCAGGATGACCCCGGTCTCGAGGTAGTGACGCGCGCTGTACGGGTAGGTCGTCGTGCGCAGTTCGACCTCGTCGCCGAGGGCAGCGGTGAGCACGGCAATCGCCTGCTCGATCACCTCAGGGCCGATCCCGTCACCGGGGATGAGTGCGAGGTCGAGGGTGCGGGTCACGCTCCCCACCCTATTCGGGCGCGCGCTTATCGAGGCGGGTGTCAGGCCTCGACGACGTCGATCGCCCGCATCGAGATCGCCTGAATCTCGGTCGCGATCTTGGCCAGCAGCCCCTCCGGAACCGGAGAGTCGACCGTGACCACGGTCAGTGCCGTACCGCCCGCACGCTGCCGGGCAATCTGCATCCCGGCGATGTTGATCCCCGCGTCGGCGAACTCGCGCCCGTAGACGGCAACGATGCCGGGGCGATCCTCATACGACATCACCAGCAGGTGCTCGGCGAGAGGGACCTCGATGTCGTACCCGTTCAGCCCGACGATCTTCTGCGCCATCTT
>JBDTNW010000227.1:0-3706 GCA_039933575.1 Pseudolysinimonas sp.
TCATCGAGCAGGGCAAGCCGACGATCTGTTCCGAGACGTGCGTCGGACGCCTGCGTTATCTCGGCCTCATGCTGTACGACGCGGACCGCGTCCTCGAGGCAGCCGCGATCGAGAACGAACACGACCTGTTGGAAGCCCAGCGTTCGGTCATGCTCGACCCGTTCGATCCCGCCGTCATCGCACAGGCAAAGGCAGATGGCATCCAGGATGACTGGATCGAGGCGGCCCAAAACAGCCCGATCTACAAGCTCATCAGCACGTACAAGGTGGCGCTGCCCCTGCACCCCGAGTACCGCACGATGCCGATGGTTTGGTATATCCCGCCGCTTTCCCCGGTGGTGGACGTCGTTTCCAACAGCGGTAACGATGGCGAGGATGTGCGCAACCTGTTCGCCGCGATCGACAAGTTGCGCATCCCGATCGAATATCTCGCGGGGCTCTTCACGGCCGGCGACACCGTTCCGGTCGAGTATTCGTTGAAGAAGCTCGCCGCGATGCGCTCGTACATGCGCGACATCAACCTCGGCAACGAGGCGAACGAGAACATCGCCCACGCGGTCGGGATGACGGGCGAAGAGATGCAAGCGATGTACCGCCTGCTCGCGATCGCCAAGTACGAAGACCGCTACGTGATCCCGAAGGCGCACGTCGAGTCGGCCAGAGATCTGGACGAGTTCGCCTGCTCGCTGGACACCGACGGCGGCCCCGGAATGGGCGGCGCGCGCTCCACTGGCGACGTGCAGGCGACCGCGCGAATCCCGGGGACGCCGATGGATGCCACGGTCGAGAGCTTCCACGCGCTGAAGAACCTCACCGACCCGACCGAGCCGTCCACTGGCGGGCGGCTGAACCTGCTGAACTGGAATGGCGGCGGCATCACTAACGGAATGTTCCCGCCCACTGTTGAAGCCGGTGGGTCGGCATGACCCCGACCGCCGCGGACCAGATGCTGCCATCCTCTGCTCTCAGCACGGAGCAACGACGCATCGTCCATATGGCCGCGTCGATCCTGCTCGACTACCCAGAGCCCAACCGCCGGGGTCAGTTCGAGCAGGTTGCGGTGGCTGTCGCGTCGCTGCCGTCGGAGATCGCCGACGAGTTTGCCGCGTTCTTGACAGCAGCGTCCGGCATGAGTCAAGGAGCCCTCGAGGCGCATTTCACGACCATCTTCGACCAGAAGCGCAAGTGCTGCCCCTACCTCAGCTATTACACGACCGGCGATACTCGCAAGCGGGGGATGGCTCTGGTGAGTTTCGTCGAGGCCTATCGGGCAGCGGGCTGGGAGGTCGAAGACGGCGAATTGGCCGACTACCTGCCGATGGTGCTGGAGTTCTCTGCGCGCAGCGACTCACCCATCGCTGGCGAGCTACTGGCCTCCCACCGCGAAGGCATTGAGGTGTTGCGGTCTGCACTCAAGAGCTTCGGAAGTATCTACACGCACGTCGCCGCCGCCGTGTGTCGCTCGCTGCCGGAGATCGACGACGAGACCCGGGAGCGCTACCTACGGCTTGTCAACGAGGGGCCGCCGACCGAGATGGTCGGCTTGAGCTTCCTCGGAGCACTTGCACCCTTCACTCCCGTGGGTGCCGCGAGCGAGGGAGTACGGGTATGAACACCGGGGGTATCCTGCTCTGGATCGTCTTCCCCTATATCGCGGCCGCGACCTTCCTCATCGGCCACATCCTGCGATACCGCTACGACCAGTACGGCTGGACTTCGCGGTCGTCCCAAACGTACGAGAGCAAGATCCTGCGCTGGGGTTCCCCGCTGTTCCACTACGGCATGCTCGCCGTGATCGCGGGGCACGTTGTCGGCTTGCTGATCCCGGCGGAATGGTTGGAATTCTTCGGCGTCACCGAGCACCTCTATCACCTCGGGGCTACCTGGCTGGGAACCGTGGCTGCGACGGTCACAGCGGTGGGTCTGGTGATCCTGCTCGCCCGTCGGGGTGCGGTTCGTCGGGTGCTCAAGGTGACGACCGTCATGGATGTCGTGATGTACGTGTTCTTGGTCGGCACGATCATCTTCGGCATCATCGCCGTGATCCAGTTCCAGGTGCTCGGTGCCGGATACGACTACCGCAACTCGGTCTCGCCGTGGATTCGTAGTCTGATCATCTTCCAGCCGAACATTGCCCTCATGACGGGCGTTCCGCTCGTGTTCCAGGTGCACGTGATCAGCGCAACGGCACTCTTCCTGATCTGGCCGTTCACCCGCCTCGTTCACGTGCTCTCAGTACCGATCGGCTACCTGTTCCGGCCCTACGTCGTCTACCGCTCCCGAGACGCGCACCTCGGTGCCCGGGTGACGCGCCGCGGCTGGACCCGGAGCGCTCGTCCGCTCAGTCGGCGCACGAAAGCCGCTCAGCGGTGACCGACGCGATTCCGGGCGTGGGCCCGGAGGAGCCGCGGCCGGCCGCACACCTAGAGCCGCTCCCGACCGGACGGGTCGGCGCCTGGCTTGCCACACTCGACCCGGGATACTTCGCCCTGGTGATGGCGACCGGGATCGTCTCGGTTGCCTGTCGGCTCCTCGGGATCACGCTGCTTGCCGAGATCCTGCTCGGCGTTACCGCGGCGGGGTTCGTCATCTTGCTGTTCGCGTATGGGACGCGCGCTCTGCGCTTTCCGCACCGTTTCGCGGCAACCCTCCGAAATCCTTCGAGCGCCGTCGCACTCTTCACCGTCGTCGCCGGCACCAACGTACTGGCGACGGCCCTGACGGCCCACGGGCTGTGGCTCGTCTCACTGGTCTTGGGCATCGGGGCGTTCCTGCTCTGGCTGGTACTCACCTACGGGCTCTTCAGCCTGATCGTCCTCGCGGGCCATCGACCGCTCCTGCGAGAAATCACGGGAGTCTGGCTGGTCTGGGTGGTCGGCACCCAGTCGGTAGCGGTGCTCGCTACCGCGCTCGCACCCCAACTGCCCTGGGTCATCTTCCAAGACATGGTTGGCGTGGCCTCGGTGCTGTTCTGGAGCGTCGGCATCGTCCTGTATCTGATCCTGATCGTGATCATCTTCCTCAGGCTGTTTCTCATTGAAACCACGCCGGCCGAGATGGGACCGGCGTACTGGATTCTGATGGGCGCGACCGCGATCAGTGTGCGTGCGGCGGCTGGCATCCTGAATCTCGCTGCCGCCACTCCGACACACCTGCTGACCGCGGTGCAACCCTTCGTGTCGGGTGCCGCGGTCGTACTCTGGTCGTTCGGCAGCTGGTTCATCCCGGCGCTCGTGATCTTCGGGCTGTGGCGCTACTTCGTGCGGCACTTCCCCTGGTCGTACGAACCGAAGCTGTGGAGCGTCGTCTTCCCGCTCGGCATGTACGCCGTCGCCTCCGTCACGCTCGGTCGCGCCCTCGGTTTCGACTTCATGAGCCTGCTCGCGTCGGTGTGGGTCTGGTTCGCGATCGCGGCATGGGCGCTCGTCTTCGTGCTCCTTGCCGTGGCATTCGTCCGCTCGATGAGTCAACGCAGCCCGGCCCACGGCTAGCCAGTCGCACCTCGCAACGTCGATGGTCTCAGCGAAAAAGCGGCGTTGACCAGGCGTTAGAGAAGCCAAGGCGTTGAGAGAGCCATGGCCTTAGGAGCGGAGACGAAGGGATTTGAACCCTTGGAACCCTTGCGGGTTCTCCACCTTAGCAGGGTGGTGCACTCGACCGGACTATGCGACGTCTCCCGGAACTGCCCTCACGATCATAGCCGCGC
>JBDTNW010000228.1:0-3693 GCA_039933575.1 Pseudolysinimonas sp.
TGAGCCACCTGTCAGAATCGAACTGACGACCTATTCATTACGAGTGAATCGCTCTACCAACTGAGCTAAGGCGGCGGGGTGCGGCAGAGCCGAACCGTCCGAAAGTTTAGCCGACCTGCGCCGGATACGACGACGCCACTAGTTCGGCTCCTCGGGTGAACGCCTCCTCGACCAGTTGGCCGAGCGATCGGTTCGCGTCGGGATGATCGATCCAGGCAAACCAGGCGTGCCGCACGAACGCGAACGCCGTGAGCGCGACGAGCCGCGCGCGATCGGCGGTCTCGGCATCCGTCATGTCGGGAAACTCACCGCGCAGCCGTCGGGTCACCAGCTCGGCGAGCTCGTTCTCGAAGTTGTGCACGGTCGCCATGCGGCGCACGCCAAGCGCGGGATACAGCTTGGTGACGGCGCGCCGCTCAGCGAGTAACTCGGGATCCGACAGCAGCCGGTTCGAGCCGTCGATGACCACCCGGGCGAGGCCGGGGAGGATCGCGCCCCGATCGGTGACGAACCATTCGACCTCGGGGTTGCCCTCGAGGCTCGGCGTCTCACCGAGGATCGCTTCCTCTTTCGACGGGAAGTAGTTGAAGAAGGTGCGGGGCGAGATGTCGGCGACGCGGCTGATCTCATCCACGGTTGCGTTGTCGAGACCGCGCTCACGCACGACCTGAAGTGCCGCTCTCAGAATCGCCTGCCGGGTCGCGACGCGTTTGCGTTCGCGCAGGCCAAGTTCTTCGGGGGCGTCGGAGGCGGGTGCCATCCTGCGATTTTATTGCACAGACTGCAAGATTGCACCCACGGTCGCGGACCGACTCAGCAGTTCGGGTCGGAGGCCGGAACCGTTCCATTGACGAAGTAGTCATCGACAACGCCCTGCACGCACGGATCGCCCGAGGTGTACGCCGTGTGACCCTCGCCCTTGTAGGTCAGGAGGTGGCCGTTCTCGAGTTCTTCCGAGAGTGCCTTCGCCCAGACGTACGGGGTGGCCGGGTCGTTCGTGGTGCCGACGACGATGATGTCCGACGAGCCGTGGGCCGTAATCGCCACGCGCTCCCGGGTCGACGTGAACGGCCAGTTCTGGCAGAGCGGGCCACCGTACGACATCAGCGGACCGAAGACCGGAGCCGCAGCCGCCAGTTGGACGGCTTCGGCGCGCATCGTGTCGATGGACGAGTCGCTGACGTAGTCGAGACAGTTGATCGAGATGAACGCCTCGGTCGAGTTGTCGGAGTACGAACCGTCGGAGTTGCGGCCGTTGTAGGCATCCGCCAGCAAGAACGCCGTCGCCGTCTCGTTCTGTCGAACTTCGGTGAACAGGTCGTTGAGGTAGTGCCAGTTGTCTTGGTTGTAGAGCGGCAGGATGATCGCGACGAACATCGTGCTCGAGCCGAGTAGACGGCCGTCGGGTGCCGGAATCGGATTGGCCGCCAGGCGGGTCAGGATTCCGGCCGTCTCGGTCATCGCCTCATCCACAGTGCCCGTGAAGGGGCACTTCGACTTGGTGACGCAGTCGGTGAGGTACGCGCGGAAGGCGCTCTCGAATCCGACGGCTTGCGTCTTGGTGACGTCGAAGTCGGTCGTTGCCGGGTCGAGGGCACCGTCAAGCACGATGCGGCCGGTGTTCTGCGGGTACAGGTCGGCGTAGGTCGCTCCGAGGAACGTGCCGTACGAGTAGCCGAGGTAGTTGAGTTTCTTGTCGCCCAGAACTGCCCGCAGCAGGTCGAGGTCGCGCGCCGCGCTCACAGTGTCGACGAACTGCAGCAACGGTCCGGTGTGTTCGAGGCAAGCTTTGGCGAACTCAGCGTCATCGGCCGTGAGCGCGGCGAGCCATTCGTCGGAGCCGACTACGCCGGGGACGATGCCGTAGTTGAAGTCGTCAAGGAATTTCGGGTCGTCATAACAGGAGACCGCAGACGACCGGCCGACGCCGCGAGGGTCGAAGCCGACGACGTCGTAGCTGGCCTGAAGACGCGAGTCGGCGCCGTAGTCGAGGCTGTCCTTCACGAAGTCGTAGCCGGAACCGCCCGGGCCACCCGGGTTCATCAGCAGCGACCCGATGCGGGTGCCCGTCGCGGGGTGACGGATGAGCGCCAGCTCGATGTCGGCAGTCGCAGGGTTCTTCCAGTCCATCGGCGCCTTGGCCGTTGAGCACTGCATGCCGCCGCCGCACGAGGCCCAGGTCAGAACCTGGCTGTAGAACGGCTGGAGGTCGGCGGCGACCTGTTCAACGGTCGGAGTCGACGTCGTCGGAGCGACCGGCGGTTTGAACCAGCTAATGCAGCCGGTCAGCGACGCGCTGAAGGCGATTCCGACAGCGAGTGCGACGGCGAGGCGACCGGGACGGATCACGATGTTCCTTTTCTGAAATGTTCTACGGCGCGGGCGTTTCTACGGCGCGGGTGTGCTGTCGCGCACCGCGACAACAAGCATGGCCTCTAGAGCGAGTGCCGGGGCGACGTTACCGTCGATGCGGGTGCGCGCCTCGGCGATCGCGTCGAGCGTAGCGAGGCTCTGCGCTGGCGTCGAGGCTCGAGCCGCGACCTCGAGTTGAGAGTAGATCGCGAGGTTCACCGGATCGACGCCGACCTGCAACTGCACCAGCAGGATGTCGCGGTACAGCGAGAGCAGATCGACCAGGATGCGGTCCAACCCGTCGCGCAACGACCGGGTGGCCCGTCGCTTCTGATCCTCTTCGAGCGACTTGAGTGTGCTGCGCAGCGCGGGCGGAACGGTACCGCCGGGCTCTATCCCGAGCGAGCGGAGTGCTGACTCGCGCTCCTCGGCGTCGCGTTCCTCGGTGATCGCCTTCGCGTCGGCGCCAGCGACTTCCAGCAGTTCGCCCGCCGCGAGTACCGCACCCGAGACACTGTGGATGCCGAGGGCGAGTTGCAGGGTTCTGGCCCGACGTCTGCGGGCTTCCTCATCCGTCGCGAGCCGGTGCGCCATCCCGATGTGGGACTGCGCTTCGCGGGCGGCCCGAGTCGCGTCGGGGAGCGAGACACCGTCGCGTCGGGCAATCAGTTCGGCGACTTCCTCGACCCCGGGCACGCGCAACCGCACGGTACGAACGCGGGAGCGGATGGTCGGGATCAGGTCGGCATCACTCGGGGCGCAGAGAATCCAGACGGTGCGCGGCGGCGGTTCTTCGAGGGCCTTGAGCAGCACATTTGAGGTGCGCTCGGTCATGCGGTCGGCATCCTCAATCACCATGACTCGATAGCGGCCGACCGACGGCGAGAACTGACTGGAGGCAACGAGGGCTCGCACGTCTTCGATGCGAATCGTCACGGCATCCGTCGACAGCACTCCCAAATCGGGATGCGTGCGCGCGTCGACCTGCGCCTCGGTCCGGTGCTCCTGACCGGGCTGCGTGATCAGCGCGGCCGCGAACGCGTAGGCCAGCAGCGAGCGACCCGACCCGGGCGGACCGGTGATCAGCCAGGAGTGCACCATGCCGTCGCCGGCTGCGGCAGCACGCACCGAAGCGATCGCCTCGGCCTGTCCCGTCAGGTCGTCCCAGCCCATGGGGACAACCTAGCGCGGAGCAGTGTCAGCGTTTCTTCGCGGGAGCCCTACGAGCCGGGGTGCGTTTCGGCGCCGGACCCTTCGCACGCTTCTCGGCGAGCATCTCGACAGCGCGATCGAAGTCGATCGTCTCGATGTCTTCGCCGCGCGGGATGGTGACGTTGGTGA
>JBDTNW010000229.1:0-3687 GCA_039933575.1 Pseudolysinimonas sp.
CTCTCGTCGACGACCTGCGCAGCTACCTGCGCGAACCCCGCTGGTACCAGACGCTCGGCGCCGACGCCCCTGCCACGATCGCCTACTTCTCACCAGAGTTCGGAATCGCCGCCGCACTGCCGCAGTACTCGGGGGGTCTCGGCATCCTGGCCGGCGATCATCTCAAAGCGGCTTCAGATCTCGGGGTGCCGATCATCGGCGTCGGGCTGTTCTATCGGGCCGGGTACTTTCGCCAAGCGATTTCGCGTGATGGCTGGCAAGAGGAGAGCTACCCGGTCGTCGATCCTGACGGGCTGCCGATGAGCGTGCTGCGTCATCCCGACGGCTCGGCCGCCCAGGTGGTGCTCGCGCTCCCCGAAGGTCGCGGCTTGACCGCTCGAATCTGGCGACTCGACGTCGGCAGGGTTCCGCTGCTGCTGCTCGACACCGACGTTCCCGAGAACGACGACGAACTCCGCGGGGTCACCGACCGGCTGTACGGCGGCGGCGGCGAGCACCGACTGCTGCAAGAACTGCTGCTCGGCATCGGCGGCATCCGCGCTGTCGGGCTGTACACGTCACTGGTCGGGCGACCCGAGCCGGAGGTCTTCCACAGCAACGAAGGGCATGCCGGATTCCAGGGGCTCGAGCGCGCCGCCGACCTGATCGGCCAAGGCCTGACCTTCGCCGAGGCATTGCGCGCGGTAAGAGCGGGGACGGTCTTCACCACTCACACACCGGTACCCGCCGGGATCGACCGGTACGACGCATCCCTCATTCAGCGCTACTTCTCGGGCGACCTGCTGCCTGGGGTCGACGTCGCCGATGTTCTCGCGCTGGGCGCCGAACCCGACGCCCCGACCGGCGCCGACGCCCCGCCGCCGAGCTTCAACATGGCCGTGATGGGACTGCGGCTGGCCCAGCGCGCCAACGGCGTTTCGAAGTTGCACGGTCAGGTGAGCCGCGGGATGTTCCAGGCGCTCTGGCCGGGCTTCGACGTCGACGACATCCCGATCGGATCGATCACGAACGGCGTGCATGCGCCGACCTGGACCGACCCCGAGGTGAAAGCGCTCGCCGCCGACAAACTGGGAACCGCCGACACCACGACAGCCGATTGGGCCTCGGGCGGGGTGAGCGACGGTGACCTGTGGGCGCTGAAGGGCCGGATGCGGGCGAACCTCGTCGAGGACGCGCGCCGCCGGATGTCCGCCGCCTGGGCCGAAGAGAACCCCGGGATCGCCGACCCCGCGTGGTTCGGCGGGCTGCTCGACCCGAACGTGCTCACGATCGGCTTCGCGCGTCGGGTGCCGACCTACAAGCGCCTCACCCTGATGCTGCACGACCCCGAGCGGTTGCGCGCCCTGTTGACCAACCCCGAGCGGCCGATTCAGCTCGTCGTCGCCGGCAAGTCGCACCCAGCCGACGACGAGGGCAAGCGGCTCATCCAGAGATTGGTCGAGTTCTCGCAGGCTCCCGACCTGCGCCAGCGCATCGTATTTCTGCCGAACTACGACATCGGGATGGCGCGGCGGCTGTATCCGGGCTGCGACATCTGGCTGAACAACCCGCTGCGACCGCTCGAAGCGTGCGGAACGTCGGGGATGAAAGCCGCGATGGGGGGAGCCCTCAACCTGTCGATTCTCGACGGCTGGTGGAACGAGTACTACGACGACCACAACGGCTGGGCCATTCCGACTGCGGATGCCGCGGGCGACGGGGCCGAGCGCGATGCGCTCGAGGCGGCCTCGCTCTACGACCTGCTCGAACACCAGATCACGGCGCGCTTCTACGAACGGGATGCCGACGGCATCCCGACGAAGTGGGTCGCCGACATGCGGCACACTCTCGCGACCCTGTCACCGGCGCTCTCGGCGGATCGGATGGTCACCGAGTACGTGCAGCAGATGTACACGCCCGCCGCGCTCGCCGAACGCACGATTTCAGCGTCGTCATTCCAGCCGGCTCGAGACCTCGCTGCCTGGGTCTCGCGGGTCACCGCGGCCTGGCCCGCCGTGCATGTCACCCACGTGGAATCCGGGGGAGTGGATGCCTCCGCCCAACTCGGCGAGCAGTTGCACGTGCGGGCCTACGTCGAGTTGGGCGACCTGCAACCTGACGACGTCAAAGTCGAGTTGGTCTACGGTCGCGCCCGCGACGGCGACCTGTTGAGTGACATTGCGCGGCTGCGACTCGACCTCGAGGGACACGACCTGGGATCACCCGCGACCTTCCAGGGCAACGTCACGCTCTCGCGGTCCGGCCCGTTCGGTTACACCGTGCGTGTGGTGCCCAACCACCCGCTGCTTGCCACGCCCGCCGAGTTGGGTCTGCTCGCCGTCGCCTAGCGTGCGAGGTCGGCGAGGATCGCGTTCGTCGCGCGCACCAGGTCGGCGGGGGAGAGTTCCAGGTCGAATCCACGTCGCCCGCCGCTGACGAAGATCGTGTCCCACAGCTCCGCGGTCTCGTCGAGCACTGTCGGATGGGCGATCTTCTGACCGATCGGAGAGATACCGCCGACGAGGTAGCCGGTCTTGCGTTCGGCGACCGCCGCATCCGCCATCGTTGCGCGTTTTCCACCGACGGCAGTCGCGAGAGCTTTGAGGTCGAGTTTGCCCGTGACGGGAACGATGCCGACGATGAGGGCGCCGTCGACATCCACCAACAAGGTTTTGAACACCCGGTCTGGCTCGACGCCCAGCGCAGTCGCTGCCTCGCTGCCGTAGTCGGTCACCGACGGGTCGTGCTGATACGCGTGCTCGGTGAACGGCATTCCCGCCGCCCGCAGTGCGACGGTCGCCGGAGTGCTCACGTCGAGATCGGGACTAGTAGTTGTATCGCGACGTCGCAGCGTTGACGGCGAGGAGCAGGATCAGCATGATGACAATGAGGCCCAAAATCACGATCCCGATGACCAGACCGGCCATCGCCATCCCGCGACCCGAATTGGGGATGCCCATGAGTTCCCGGCGCTTGGCGGCCTGGAGCCCCAGTGCCGAGAGCACGATGCCGGCGATCGGTCCGAGGAACGAGATGATGAGCCACCCGGCAGACGAGACGATGAGTCCCGCAAGCGCCAGGCCGTTGGTGCCCTGACCCGCAGCGCCGTAGGGCTGGGCGCCGTACGGCGAGGCAGGGTACCCGGGTGCCGCGGTGTATCCCGGTGCGGCGACGTATCCCGGAGCCGCGTAGCCCGGTGCGGGGACTGCGGCATACGGGTCAACGCGGGCCGCCGCCGGAGTTGCCGAGCCGAAGGTGAAGCCCGAGGTGTCGGCCGGGGGTACCGGAGGTATCGGAGCGACCGGTGCTGGCGCCTGGTCCGGCGGCGTTGGCGCTAGGCCCGGCGGAACGTAGGTCGCGCCGGTAGTCGTCGAGTCGCGACGGCTTTCGGACCAGCTGGCGCCGTTCCACCAACGCTCGGCGGCGGGGTTCTCCGGGTCGGTGTACCAGCCGGCTTGCGGCGTTGAGGAGTCGGCCATGCGAAGAATCTACCGAGAATTCGTGACCTCGCGCGCTCAGTGCGCGCGGAACAGCAACATCGACGTCGGTCCGACCGGCAGCACCTCACCTGGCGTGTGCTCGGGTTCGACGTCGCTGATGTCGTCGCGCGAGGAGTCCCACAGCAGCGTGTAGCCCGACACGCCGTCGTGCGCGGGCAGGGTCACGGTCACGTCGGTTTCGAGGCCGTGCACGACGAGCAGGATGCGG
>JBDTNW010000230.1:0-3676 GCA_039933575.1 Pseudolysinimonas sp.
CAGTTCGCCGGATTCGCTGCTCATGTCGCACCCCACCTCACGCCCGAGGCGCACCCCCGGACGGGTGACAGCCTAGGGGTACGTCAACGTTCGCATCAATCGCACTTGTTCTAGAGCAACTAGAACTATAGGATGACGATGTGCTCTTTCGAATCGATCCCGCGTCGAGCGTTCCGCTCTTCGATCAGCTCGCCGCCTCGGTGCGTGCCGAGGTGTCGAGGGGGGCGCTGCGCGCCGGCGACCGGCTCCCGGCGGCCCGCGAACTCGCCGCATCGCTCGACATCAACGTGCACACCGTCCTGCACGCGTACCAAGAACTGCGCGACGAAGGGCTCCTTGACCTCCGCCGGGGGCGGGGAGCCGTCGTCACCGCCAACGCGGAGTCGTCCGGCGAACTCATCGCCGCCATCCGAACCCTCGTGACCGACGCGCACTCGCGCGGTGTCGGCCTCGCCACCCTCACCGCACTTCTGCGGGAGGAGTTTTTCAAAGGAGAAGTTCCGTCATGAGCACCACCCCGGCGACCCGTCGCCTTCCGCTCTTCATCGTCGCCGCCGTCGCACCCGTCGTGGTGCTCGTCGGCTCGATCACCGTCGCAGCGGTGCTGGCCGCCGGGATCACGCATCCGGTCATCGTGCACTTTGGCGTCAACGGCACCTCGACGGCTCCGGCCTGGACGGTTCCGATCGGGATGTTCGGCGTGGGACTGATCGCTCTCGCCCTCGGGTTGGGTGTCGCAATCGCGAGGCCCGACGCTCACCGATTGTCGTGGGCACAGAAAATGCTGGCCGTGATCGCCCTGGGGCAGTCGGTACTCGCCGCGGGACTCGGCGTCTGGTTGCTCGCGGTGCAGCAGTCGGCCGACGCGCCGACGCCCGCGGTTCTTCCGGCAATCCCGATCATTGTCGGCGGAAGCCTGGCGGTCGCACTGATCGCGTGGTTCCTGCTCCCGCCCGCTGTCGCCTGGGGAACCCGGATGCGCACCGCCGAGCCGCTTGCGTTGGCACCCGGCGAACGCGCGGTCTGGACCGCGACCACTCGACTGACGCCCCTCGCGATTGTCGTGCTCGTGGTCGCCATCCTGCTGGTTGCATCCATCGCAATTGTGGTGACAGTGCTGACCTCGGGCGCCACCTGGATCGTTCTCGCGCTCCCGGTCATCCTGGTCGCGGTGCTGTTCAGTACCTCCTCATTCGGCGTCCGCGTCGACGACAACGGGCTCCGGGTGCGCAGTGCTCTGGGCTGGCCGGTGTTCACCATCCCGGCGGGCGACGTCGAGTCGGCCGGGGTCAGCGCGATCGAGCCGCTTCGTGAGTTCGGGGGTTGGGGGCTGCGCGGAACCCCGCGTCGATTCGCGGTCGTCACCCGCGGCGGCGAGGGCCTCGAGGTGCACCGCCGTGACGGGCGCGTTTTCCTGGTGACCGTTGACGATGCCGCGACGGGTGCCGCCCTGCTGACGGCGGTCGCTGCGCGCTAAGCTCGCAGCAACGACTTTGATCCGGCTATCACCGGGGAGTCTCCGGAAGAACGGCCGCCCGTATGGGGCTGAGTAGAACCGGACGGTGGGCTCGTCATAGCCCGGAACGAGCGGCGCATCCGCGGGATGCGCAAGCGAGGTGGTACCGCGGGCTGTGCTTCGACAAGGCAGCTCGTCCTCGTGGTGAATAACCCACGAGGAGACCCATGTACCCGCTGCATTCCCAGAACGCCGGAGTCCCGTCGTCGCCGGACTTTCCCGAGATCGAGCGCGGCATCCTCGCCTTCTGGAAAGGTGACGACACCTTCCGCGCCTCCATCGCCAACCGCGAGGGATGCCAGGAGTGGGTGTTCTACGACGGCCCGCCGTTCGCCAACGGACTGCCGCACTACGGTCACCTGCTGACCGGGTACGCGAAAGACCTGTTTCCGCGCTACCAAACGATGCGCGGCAAGAAGGTCGAGCGCCGCTTCGGCTGGGACACGCACGGGCTTCCGGCCGAACTCGAAGCGATGCGCCAGCTCGGCATCACCGAGAAGCAGCAGATCGAGGAGATGGGCATCGCGGCGTTCAACGCCGCCGCGAAGAAGTCGGTGCTCACCTACACCGACGAGTGGGAGCAGTACGTCACCCGGCAGGCGCGCTGGGTCGACTTCGAGAACGACTACAAGACGCTCGACGTGACCTTCATGGAGAGCGTCGTCTGGGCGTTCAAGACTCTGTACGACAAGGGTCTCGCCTACGAGGGCTACCGCGTGTTGCCGTACTGCTGGCGCGACCAAACCCCGCTGTCGAACCACGAACTGCGGATGGATGACGACGTCTACAAGATGCGTCAGGACCAGTCCGTCACGGTGACCTTCCCGCTCGTCGGCGAGAAGGCGGAGGCGCTCGGGCTGACCGCGGTGCAGGCGCTCGCCTGGACGACGACCCCGTGGACCCTGCCGACCAACGCGGCGCTCGCCGTCGGCCCCGACATCTCTTATGCGCTGGTCGAGGGGCCCGAGGGTCAGCAGTATCTCTTGGCTGCCGACACCATCGGTGCTTATCTGAAAGAGCTGGGTGCCGAGTCTCGGGATGACGTGGTCGTCACGCGCACTCTGCTCGGCAGCGAGCTGGCCGGCATCCAGTACGCCCGCCTCTGGGACTACTTCGCTGACGCCCCGGGGATGGAGCAGGCCTGGCAGATCCTGGTCGCCGATTACGTCGCAACCGGTGAGGGCACCGGCATCGTGCATCAGGCTCCGGCCTACGGCGAAGACGACCAGGTGACGGCGGCGGCGGCCGGCATCCCGGTCATCCTGTCGGTCGATGACGCGGGACGCTTCCTGCCGATCGTCGACGACTTCGTGGGCGTTCACGTGTTCGAGGCGAACCCGGGGCTGATCAAAAAGCTGCGCGATGACGGCCGGCTGTTCCAGGTGAAGTCGTACGAACACTCGTACCCGCACTGCTGGCGCTGCCGCAATCCGCTGATCTACAAGGCGGTTTCGTCATGGTTCGTGAAAGTCACCGATATCAAAGACCGCATGCTCGAGCTGAACCAGCAGATCACCTGGGTTCCCGAGAATGTCAAAGACGGGCAGTTCGGCAAGTGGCTCGCGAACGCCCGCGACTGGTCGATCTCCCGCAACCGCTACTGGGGCTCGCCGATTCCGATCTGGAAGAGCGACGACCCCGAGTACCCGCGAGTGGATGCCTACGGATCTCTCGAGGAACTGCAGCGCGACTTTGGTCGCCTGCCCCTCAATACCGAGGGCGAGGTTGACCTGCACCGTCCGTACATCGATGAGTTGACGCGGCCCAACCCCGACGACCCGACGGGTTCGTCGACGATGCGACGGATCCCGGATGTTCTCGACGTGTGGTTCGATTCGGGGTCGATGCCGTTCGCCCAGGTGCACTACCCGTTCGAGAATCAGGAGTGGTTCGACACCCATAATCCCGCCGACTTCATCGTCGAGTACATCGGGCAAACGCGCGGCTGGTTCTATCTGATGCACGTGCTCGCGACCGCGCTGTTCGATCGGCCCGCCTTCTCGAACGTGATCTCGCACGGCATCGTGCTCGGCAACGACGGCCAGAAGATGTCGAAGTCGCTGCGCAACTATCCCGACGTGAGCGAGGTCTTCGATCGCGATGGCGCGGATGCGATGCGCTGGTTCCTGATGTCGTCGTCCGTCATCCGTGGGGGCAATC
>JBDTNW010000231.1:0-3670 GCA_039933575.1 Pseudolysinimonas sp.
CGGCCGCTTCAACGATCTTCACGGCATCCCGCGACGCCTTCGTCGGGTCGTCAGCGGTGACGGTCATCGAGCCGGTCACGATGACGGAGCGGTCCTCAGCCTTGACGCCGGAATCGACCGCAGCACCGTCTGCTTCACCCGCGACCCCGACGGGGGCTTGCCCGGCAGGGACTTGCGCAGGCCCGGAACCAGCGGTGTCGTACGAGCCGCCCCCGCCGGCGCTGCAGCCTGCGAGCAGCAGCATCGCCGCCAGGAGTGCCGAACCGAAAATGGTGCCGCGTACGCTGATCCGCTTCATAGGGGAAACGCTAGGGTCGCGGGCGCTGCGGCACCACACAACGTTCATCACGATTCGATCGTCAGCCGGTCACGATTTGGACTCGGCCCCTACGCCTATCGCCGGAGGGTGTCAACCACGGGGCTCCCAGGTTCGCGTCCTACCGTCGGGGAACCCGCAAGGGTCATCCCACAAGGAGGAATTATGGGTCTCATGGACACCGCCAAGGACGCCGCCGACGCCACCACCGACAAGGTGAAGGAATGGGCCGAGGACACCAAGGAGCGCGTCTCCGACAAGGTCGACGAAGTTCACGCCGAAGCGGACGTGAAGAAGGCCGAACTCGAGCGCGACGCGGTCGAGGCGAAGAACGAGCACAAAGAAAACTTGCGCCAGAGCTGATTTCAAGCTCGCTCGTCGGCCGTCGGCTCTAACATGACGGCATGGGGTGGCTCCGCAGTTTGTTGCGGAGACCGCCCCTTTTGCATGTCGCAGGGGATGTGGGCGCGGGCCCCGTCGTCGTGCTTCTGCACGGCATCGCCTCGTCATCGGTGACCTTCGAAAACGTCGTGCCGCTGATTGTTGGGCGGCACCGCGTGGTGTCAATCGACCTGCTGGGGTTCGGTGAGTCGCCCGTCCCCGCGGATGCTGGCTACACGCTCGAGGAACACGTCGCGGCGCTCGATCGCACGCTGCGGCGCGCGCGCCTTCGGCGGTTCGTGCTGGTCGGGCACTCGATGGGAGCCCTGATCGGTGCGCGCTATGCCGCGACCCACTCCCGTCAGGTCACTCGACTCGTGCTGGTGAGTCCGCCGGTCTACCTATCGCCCGCTCAACTGAGCGGCTCGCTCAACCAAACGGCGATGGGGCTGTACCTTGCGCTCTACGAGTTCTTGCGCGCGAACAAGCAGTTCACGATCCTCGCAGCCGCCGGACTCGCGCGGTTGTCGCCGATCAAGGGGCTGCTCGATCTGTCGGAGCGCAATTGGCGGCCATTCGCGTTGTCTCTTGAGAAAGCGATCGAATCTCAAACGACCGTGAGCGACGTCGCCGCGGTGCGCGTCCCCATCCATCTCGTCTACGGCACCCTCGACCCGTTCTTGCATCCTGCGGGGCTGCATCTCCTTGCGCAGCTCGGCAATGTGACGTCGCACCCGGTGTCAGGCGTCGATCACGTTATCCGTCCGCGGATGGCGCGGGTCGTCGCGACGGCGATCGGCTGACCGTGGCCGAGCCCCAGAAGCTAGGCGCCGCGTTCGGCAACATCTTTACCGCCAACCTTTCCTCGAGCCTCGCCGACGGCATCGCGCGCACCGCCGCACCACTGCTCGCCGTGCAGTTGACCAGCGACCCGCTGCTGATCGCGGGCATCGCGGCACTACAGATGCTGCCCTGGCTGCTGTTCGCGATTCCCGCAGGTCTCATCGTGGACTCGGTCGACCGGCGGCGAGCTCTCGCGATCGCGAACACCTTGCGCGCGCTACTCGGGGTGGGACTGTTCGTGCTCGCGGCTACCGGCACGCTCACGATTCTCTGGCTGTACCTCGTGATCTTCCTCTACGGCGTCGGCGAGACCGTCTACGACGGGGCGATCCGCGCCGTCGTGCCGAGCATCGTGCCCAAGGCGCTGCTGCCGAAGGCAAACGGTCGCATCGAGGCCGCCGAAGTGGTCGTGCAGAATTTCGCCGCCGCTCCGATCACGTCGGCGCTATTCGCGGTCACCGTGCTCATCCCGCTGGGAGTGAATGCGGCTGCCTTTGCCCTCGCCGCTGCGCTCGCGCTAGCGCTGCCTGCCGTGGCATCCGGTCGTCAGTTTGCGACGCCCAAGCCCGAGGTGCGCGAGCCCTGGTATCAACAGTTGGCGGAGGGTTTCCGGTTCATCTTCGGCCGGCGGATGCTCGTGATCCTGCTCTTTCTCAGCACCTTCATCGGCCTCTGCTTCTCGGCGGCGACAGCATCGTTCGTGCTGTTCCTGGTCGATGATCTCGGGTTGCCTGCACCGCTTTTCGGGCTCTTCCTGGTGACCGGAGCGTTCGGCGGTTTGGCAGCCTCGCTGCTCGTTGCCCCCCTCGCGAAGCGGTTCGGCTCTGGCCGCATGATGGCGATCGCAAACCTGGTGGGGATCGTGCCGCTCCTGGTCATCGGGCTGGTGCCGTCGATCTGGGTCGCAGCGGCGGGGTTCTTCGTGACGAGCCTGGGTGTGACGACCTGGAACGTGCTCGTGATCTCACTGCGGCAGAGCATCATCCCGGGTCGGCTGCTCGGCCGGGTGCACGGCAGTTGGCGCACCGTGCTGTGGGGATCGATGCCGATCGGTTCGCTGATCGGCGGACTGCTCGGGCGAATCGACCTCTCCGTGCCGTTCATCGTCGGAGGCGGAGCCGCCGCGATCGCCGGCATCCTGTTCTTTAGGTTCCTGACGCGACTGCCGAATCCCGAGGATGTCGACAACGGCGACGATGCACCGCCGACCGAAGCAGCGCCGACCGAGGCAGGACCGACCGACCCTACGGTTTTGGAGTAGCCCCTAGCTGGGCTGAATCGGAACTGGCTCAGTGTCGGGGATGGGACTCGCGTCCCGTCCCCGAAGGTCGGGCAGCGCACGGCGGAACACCAGTGCGATGAGCACCGCGATCGCCGCCAGGGTCGCCGCGGCGTAGAACGCGCCGTGGGCACCGGCCGCGTCGATGAGAAATCCTGCGAGAGCCGAGCCGAGCCCGGCGCCGATCAGCTGACCGGTGCCGACCCAGCCATAAGCCTCAGCCGTATCGCTGAACCGCACGCTCGACGAGACGGCCGCGAACATGACAGCAAGGCTCGGCGCGACCATGAGGCCCGCGATCAGGAGGGCACCCGAAAGCGACCAGAACTCCCACGCGAACGCGGCGAGCAGTGCACCGATCAGGATGCCCGCCATGCGCAGCGCGAGCGACGACGGTCTGCCTGCCCGATGTCCGAAGCCGAGTCCGCCAACGAGCGACGACAGCGCGAAAATGGCCAGCGCGATTCCAGCCTGCGGGCTTCCGTTGCCCAACGTCGCAACAACTCCGGCTTCGATCGCCGCGAACGACCCGACGATCAGTACTCCGACGATCGTGATGACGAGTACCGAGGGCCGAGTTAGCACGGCACCGAAGCGTCGCGTCGACCGCGGAATGCGCACCCGCCCCAGCTCGGGACTCGAGATGAACCACGTGCCGCCGCCGACTAGAAACACGAAGGAGAGCAGGATGCCGACAGTTGACGAGATCTGCGTGGCGGTAAAGGTCACCAGTACCGGGCCGGCGACCCAGATGATTTCTTGCGCACTCGCGTCGAGCGAGTACAGCGGGGTGAGCTGGCGGCTGTTGACGACCTTCGGATAGATCGTGCGCACCGCGGGTTGGATCGGCG
>JBDTNW010000232.1:0-3656 GCA_039933575.1 Pseudolysinimonas sp.
GTCGTCGATCTGGCCACCACGAGTCGCGACGACCACTTGATTCATCGCTGGTCGGGTAAGCAGATGCTCGCCGAGAACTGGATGCCGTTGCGGCGCGACTCCGATGACGTCATCCGGGTTGCCACGGCGCGTGTGCCCGACGCCGCGCGCCGCGCCCACATTGAGTCCGTGATCGGCGCACCCGCGCGATTTGTGGTGGCGACCTCCTGGGACATCCGCAATCTTCTGCTGACGGTCTTCCACAAGACCATCGCCGACGAAGCCGCCAATGAGCTGTTTCGGCAAAACCCGAAGCTGTCGGCTCGCCAAGTCTTCTCGCGCGGACAAAAGGTCGGCTTCATTGTCATCGTGCTGGTTGGCCTCGTCTCGCTGGTCATCTGGCCCGTACCGACGGTCATCACCGTTCTCACGATCGTGAGTGTTGCGTTCCTGGCCAGCACGATTTTCAAGCTGATGATCGCCATGAAGGGGGCCAAGTACGACGTCGTCGAACGGGTCTCTCGTGAGCAGGTCGACGAACTTCTGGATGTCGACCTCCCGAAGTACACGGTTTTGGTGCCGGTCTTCCGTGAGGCCAACATCGTGCCTCAGCTGGTCGGAAATCTGGGCAACATCGACTACCCCGCCGACAAACTCGAGGTGCTCGTGCTCATCGAGGATGAGGATCACCTCACTCGCGAGGCCTACCTGGGGTCAAATCCGCCGCCGAACTTCCACCTCGTGAACATCCCGAAGGGCACGCCGCAAACCAAGCCGCGCGCCTGCAACGTCGGGCTGTTCTTGGCGTCGGGCGAGTTCCTCGTGATCTACGACGCCGAAGACGCACCGGATGCCGACCAACTCAAGAAGTGCGTTGTCGCGTTCCGCAGGGGCGGGGCGAAGACCGTATGCGTGCAAGCGGCTCTCAACTTTTTCAACGCCGACGAGAACGTACTCACCCGCATGTTCACGCTCGAATACAACTATTGGTTCGACTACATGCTCGCCGGGCTCGACGCCGCCGACCTGCCGATCCCGCTGGGCGGCACGAGCAATCATTTCCGCACTCAGGCGCTGATCGAACTGGGTGGCTGGGACCCGTACAACGTGACTGAGGATGCCGATCTCGGCATCCGCGCTAGTGCAATGGGCTTCAGGGTCGGGGTCATCAACTCCACGACGATGGAGGAAGCGAATACCTCGATCCCGAACTTCATTCGCCAACGCAGTCGCTGGATCAAGGGCTACATGCAGACGTCGTTGGTGCACGCCCGCCGGCCTCTCGCCCTCATCCGAGAAATCGGTCTGCGTCGATTCCTGAGCTTCGTGCTGCTCATCGCGGGCACGCCGATCACGTTCCTTGCCGTGATCCCGCTCTACGTGGTCACAGCCTTCACGATCTTCATCCCGACCCAGTGGCTGGAGCCGTTCTTCCCGGTCTGGCTGCTGTGGATCACGCTTGTCAACTTTGTGATCGGCAGTTCGGTCATGGTCTACCTGTCGATGATGGGACCGTACAAGCGGGGAACCTTCGACCTGATCCTGTGGTCGCTGCTCAACCCGGTGTACTGGATCTTGCATTCGCTGGCCTCATACAAGGCGCTCTGGCAATTGCTCTTCAAGCCGCACTACTGGGAGAAGACCGAGCACGGTCTCACCCACCAGACGCGGGATCACGCCGAGCAGCACCCTCGGGTGGTGGCTTCATGAGTACGACCCACCGCGCGGTACTCGAAGCTCGGCTCGAGCCGATGCGACGCACCTCCCGTCGGGCACTGCGCACACGACTTGACGCTTTCCCGCGCGATCCTTTCCTGCGGTGGGCCCTGCGTCTGGCTCTCGCCGTGCCGTACCTCCTCGTCGCGTGGATCTCACATGCCACGGCAGCGGGTCAGGCGCTCAAAACCCCGAACCAGCAACTGCTGGACCACATCGCGACCATCCAGTGGGATCGCGCCGACCCCGAGTGGATCGGCCAGATCTTCCCGCCGGTTTCGACTTTGCTCGCGACCATCATCCCGGGTGGCCGTGCTGGCCTTGCGGTCGCCGGTGCTCTCGTGGCGGGCATCTTCTTGCAGAAGTTGATCGAGATCATGGCGCAGCGCCGCTTCCCGTTGCCGACGACCATCATCCTGACGCTCGCGATCGGCGCCAACCCGCTGTTTGCGTACACGGCACTTGAGAACTTTGCCGCGTTCCTCGGCCTGGCATTCTTCGGAATCGCCGCCTCCGACTTGGTGCGGTTCGTGGCGTGGCGCAACACCCGGTCGGGATTCCGCGCCGGCATCCTGCTGATGCTTGCCACTCTGACCGACCTGAGCGGGCTCGTGTACGTGTTGACGTCAGCGCTCGCAGCGCCGTTCCTGCGACTGGCACGCGCGGATCAAAAGGGCGCTCGCTGGGCCAACGTCCTCGTCATCGTCTACCCGACGGTCGCGGCGCTCGGGGCGATCTTCGCGCTCAACTGGATCTTCACCGGCAGCCTTCTGAACTCGATGGGTCAGGGCATCCTCCAGGACACGCCGACCCGCTTCGCACACCTCGGTACGGTGCTCCTGAGCTTCAACGGCCTGCTGCTCGCGGCGCCGGTTTTGAGCGCTTGGCTCATTGCGCTCATTGTGCGGCGACCGGGATCGATCATCGTGTCGACGCTGGTATTTATCGCGGTGCTCGCCTCGTACGTGCTCGGGCTGCTGCCCGCGGGATCGGCCGGCAACACCTTCATCCTGATGACAGTGATGGCGATCGCCTTGATCCCGACTGCGAAGGGGAGGGTGACCTCGACCCTGGTCGATATCGTGGCGATTCTGCAGATCGTCATCGCGTGGGCGACGGCCTTCAATCGCGAAATCGTGCTTTCGTGGATGGCGGCGGTCAGCCAGTCGCTTCACAGCTTCTTGTAGCTGACCGCCGCCAACAGGCCGTTGCTACTTCTTCTTGACCGCGTTGACGATCAGGCCGACTACCGTTGCGACGATCGCGCCGGCGACACCGCCACCGACCAGGTTGCCCGCAATCGCGCCGAGGTCGAGGCCCGCGCCGCCGGCCATCAGGTTCTGAATGAGCACGCTGCCACCAGCGCCTCCGACCGCTCCGAGGATGCCGTTGATGATCGGCCCCAGCTTGTTCTGCTTCACGGCCGCACCCGACCCGATGCCGCCGAGTAGGCCGCCCACGATCCCGATGATCCACTCCATGACCGAACTCCTTTGTCCAGAACCGGCAACGGTCTTTCCGCCCCGGCGCAGCCCAGGCTAGCGGTGGCCGAGGTCGTCACCGACGCGCCGGTATCGTTGGGCGGGTGAGTGCGAAGACCGGGTTCGATCTGTTCCCCGACCGCGCCGTAATCGCCCTTCGGGTGAACGGCGTCCTGCGCGACAAGGCGAGCACCGTCACAGACACCGACGAGGTCGAACCCGTCGCCATCGACTCGCCTGACGGCCTCAACATCCTGCGGCACTCGACCGCGCACGTGATGGCGCAGGCCGTGCAGAAGATCAACCCCGACGCCAAGCTCGGCATCGGTCCGCCGATCACCGACGGCTTCTACTACGACTTCGACGTCGCAACCCCGTTCACTCCCGAGGATCTTGTCGCGATCGAGAAGGAGATGGATCGCATCATCCGGTCGGGCCAACGTTTTCAGCGGCGGGTCGTGACCGAAGCCGAAGCGCTCG
>JBDTNW010000233.1:0-3652 GCA_039933575.1 Pseudolysinimonas sp.
CCAGGGCGCAAAGGTCAAATGGGGAACGGCAGGCAAGATCGCGATTGGCTGGCTGATCACGATTCCGGCCGCCGGCATCGTGGCCGCACTCGCGGCACTCCTCGCGGGCATCGGGTTCTGGGGCATCCTCGCGGATGTCGTGCTCGCCTTGGTCGTGATCGCGGGCATCTACCTCTGGTCGCGTCGCGACAGCGTGACGCATCGCACCTTTCACCAGCCGCAACCCGGCCAGTTCGTGCGGCCTAAGAAGCGCAAGGGGGCGTCGCGATGACGATCGCCTGGATGTCGTTCGTGCTCGTCGTCGCCGTCTCGGTCGTCGCCGCAGCCGCGGTCGTCACGTTGTTCTCACTGGGGCTACGGGTGATCGACGGCACGGAGCCGTGGCGACGCCCGGTCGCGGTCGCCCTGTTCGTCGTCTGCGCGGGGATCGCGCTCTTTGGAATCTGGCTCGTGGTTCCGGTTTTTCACTGACCCTTCCCTGACGATTGAACACCCCGGTAAGTAGGCTCGTCCTATGCGCGGAACCAACGGACCCGAGCCTGCATCGATGCTGCTCGACGGGGGTGGCCCGACGCGTACCGAGAGCGACTCTCTTGGTTCGATGGAGATTCCGGCGGATGCCTACTGGGGGATTCACACCGCGCGCGCGCTCGTGAACTTTCCGATCTCCCGCCGCGCGATTTGGAACTACCCCGACCTCATCCTGGCTCTGGCACGCGTGAAGCAGGCCTCTGCGCGCGCAAACAAGGAGATCGGCGTTCTCGATCCGAAGTTGGCCGACGTGATCGACGCCGTGTGCGAGCGGATCGCCGCGGGCGAGTTGCACGACCAGTTCGTGGTCGGGGTGATCCAGGGCGGCGCGGGTACGAGCACCAACATGAACACCAACGAGGTGATCGCCAACGCCGGGCTTGAGGCAATGGGTCTGCCGCTCGGCGACTACGAGTCGTTGCATCCGATCGATGACGTCAACCGTTCGCAGTCGACCAACGACGTCTACCCGACAGCCATCAAGTTGGCGATGGTGTTCGGCATCCAACGTCTTCTGGTTGAGCACCGCGAACTCAGCGCCGCGTTCGCGAGAAAGGGCGTCGAGTTCGCGCACGTCCTCAAGATCGGGCGCACCCAGATGCAGGATGCCGTGCCGATGACCCTCGGGCAGGAGTTCAGCGGCTTCGCCCACACTCTCGGCGAAGATCAAGATCGGCTCGGCGAAGTCATCCCGTGGCTGAACGAGATCAACATGGGCGCGACAGCGATCGGCACCGGGATCACCGCCGACCCGCGGTATGCCGAGTCGGTTCGACGCCACCTCGAAGAACTGACCGGGATGCCGCAAGAGACTGCGCCCGACCTGATCGAGGCGACCTCGGATGCCGGAATCTTCATGACAGTCTCGGGAACCCTCAAGCGCGCAGCCGTGAAGCTCTCGAAGATCTGCAACGACCTGCGGCTCATTTCGTCAGGCCCGCAGGCTGGGTTCGGCGAGATCAACCTGCCCGCCCGCCAGGCTGGCTCGTCGATCATGCCCGGCAAGGTCAACCCCGTCATTCCCGAGGTCGTCAACCAGGTCGCGTTCAGCGTCATCGGAGCGGATGCCACAGTCACTGCGGCGGCAGAAGCCGGGCAGTTGCAACTGAACGCTTTCGAGCCGGTGATCGCGCACAGCATCCTGCAGTCGCTGGCCTGGATGACGAACGCGTGCCGCACTCTGCGGGTGAACTGTATCGACGGCATCACCGCAAACACCGCGCGACTCGCGATGCAAGTGGAGACGTCGATCGGGGTGGTGACGGCTCTAACGCCGTACATCGGCTACGCCGCCGCCGCGACCTTCGCGCACACCGCTCTGACGACGAACGCTTCGATCGCCGACCTGGTTCGAGATTCTGGGCTGATGTCGGAAGAGCAGTTGCAACGCATCCTGTCGCCAGAGCGGTTGTCGGGGATGGTGCCGCCCACCGGGGCGATCACCCTGCCGACTCTGCCCATCCCGCCGGTTGAGTAGCGCGCAAAGCGGGCGTATCGAAACCCGCCCCGCGCTGCACCTGCTCCCTGCGGGCGGGGTCTCGCTGGCCGCCTTCTTCCTGTTCGGGTTGCAGTGGCACGCCGTTGGCATCCCGCTGCTTGCGGTTTCGGTGATCGCCGCCGTGATCCTCGACGCCGAACTCGGTAAAGACCTGGCGCTGGTCGCGATCGGCATCGGAATCGTCGCGACGACGAGTGTCGAGGCGGATGTTTCGTGGCCCAGTTTCATCAGGATCGGCACGGTGCTCGCACTCGCTGTGGCATCCCCATTCGTCATCGACAGGTTCGTGTTTCGCCGGCACGTCGTCAGATTTCCCTGGCGGTCGCGCGAGAAGAAGACGCGGCTCGAGATTGCCTACCTGGTCGCGGTTCCGGCTCTGGGCTACCTGATTCTGCCGTTCTACTTCATCAGTTCCGGCGCGTACCTCAACTGGCCGGTACTCGCCGACGGCGGTGAGCTGCTGCGGTTCTTTGTCGGCGTCAACGCTGTGGGAACTTGGGATGAACTGTTCTTCATCTGCACCGTGCTCGCTTTGCTGCGCAGGCATTTTCCCCTCTGGCAGGCGAATCTGCTCACGATGGTGATCTTCGTGTCGTTCCTGTGGGAACTCGGATACCGCGTCTGGGGTCCGGCGCTGACGATTCCGTTTGCGCTCTTGCAGGGCTACCTGTTCGCGAAGACCCGGTCGCTGGGCTACGTGCTCGCGGTCCACCTGATGTTCGACGCCCTGGTGTTTCTCGCGATCGTGCACGCGCGGCAGCCGACCTGGGCGCCGATTTTCTTTCTGTGGTGAGGATGCCGGCGACTCGGGGTTAGCGACTACTCGGGGTTGATGTCCTCGACGGATTTGTCGGGACGCCAGCCTCGCCAGGTCGGGGCGCGAAGCCGTCCATCCGCGGTGCGCTCTGCAAAGCCGACCTCGCCGACCAGTTTCGGCGTCACCCAGTTCGCGTCCTTGGCGTCCGCCGCCGGCACTCCGGTCAGCGGATTCGTGGCCCGGGCCAGAGCGTCGAGTTTTGCGCGGGCGTCGTTCAGGTCGCGATCGGTGAACCCGGTGCCGACACGGCCCACGTAGCGCAGCCGATCGCCGTCGGGAACGGCAACCAGGAGCGAGCCAAACGTCGACGCCCGAGCTCCTGCCCCCGGCCGCCAGCCGGCGACGACCACCTCGGCCGACAGGGTGTGCTTGATCTTCAGCCAGTCGCGCGAGCGGCGACCCAGACGGTAGGGACTGGATGCGCGCTTCGCCATCACCCCTTCGAGCCCCAGGCGACGGCTGGTGTCGACCGCGGCATCCAAATCGGTGCCGGTCTCGGGCGGAACCCGGATGACGCCGACGTCGCGAACCGCGGCACGCAACTCCGCGCGGCGCTGAGAGTAGGGAAGGTCGACGAGCGAGCGACCGTCGCGCTCGAGGATATCGAACGCGAAATACGTGACGCCCTGCACGGCTCGGGCCCGTTCAACATCCCGAGGATTCGTGATGCCCGACCGGGTCTGCAGGCGTCCAAAGTCGGGTCGACCGTCGGCATCCAGCGCCACGATCTCGCCGTCGAGCACCACATCGCCGGCCACAGCTTGGGTGAGCTCGGCCAGTTCGGGGTAGGTCGCCGTGAAGTCGAG
>JBDTNW010000234.1:0-3608 GCA_039933575.1 Pseudolysinimonas sp.
GCCGACGGGCAGCTCTCGGTTGAGGTCGCGGCTGAGTTCCCGCTCGCCGAGGTTCGTGCGGCCTACGAACTCCTGGTCGGCGGGCACTCGGGCGGCAAAATTGTCCTCGTTCCCTGAGGCTCCCCCGTTGCGGTGGTCAGAGCGCGGCGAAGCAGGCGTCGAGGACTGACACCGCGTCCGCCAGCTGCGCATCCGTGATCGCGAGACTCGGCAGGAACCGCAGCACGTTGCCGTAGGTTCCGGCCGTCAGCACGATGACGCCCTGCTGAGCAGCCGCGGCGGCGATCGCCGAAATGGCGTCGGCACGGGGCGCATGAGTGGTGGGGTCGAGCAACTCGACCGCAAGCATCGCGCCGATGCCGCGCACCTCGGCGATGATCGGGTACTTCGCCTGCAGGGCGAGAAGCGCGGGTTTGAGGGTGGCCTCGATCCGCGCGGCCTCGGCCAAGAGGCCGTCCGACTCGATGCGCTCGAATACGGCGATCGCGGCAGCACAGGCAACCGGGTTACCGCCGAAGGTGCCGCCGAGACCGCCGGGCTGGCTGGCATCCATGATTTCGGCGCGGCCGGTGACGGCTGCGAGAGGCAGTCCGCCAGCGATGCCCTTGGCGATCAGTACGAGGTCGGGCACGAGGCCCAGGTGCTCCGACGCGAAGTACGCGCCGGTGCGGGCCATGCCGCTCTGGATCTCGTCGGCGATGAACACGATGCCATTCGCCGTGCACCATTCCTGTAGTGCCGGGAGGAAGCCCTCGGCGGGCACGATGAAGCCGCCCTCGCCCTGGATCGGCTCGACCACGAGACAGGCGAGATCCGACGCTCCGACGGTCTTCTCGAGGTACGCGATCGTGCGTGCGGCCGCGTCGGCTCCCGAGAGCCCGTCGTGAAGGGGGTACGAGTTCGGGGCGCGGTAGACATCGCCCGCGAACGGCCCGTAGCCGAGCGAGTAAGGCATCGCCTTGAAGTTCATCGCCATCGTGAGGTTGGTGCGCCCGTGGTACGCGTGCTCGAGCACCGCGACCCCGCCGCGTCCGGTGTACTTGCGGGCGATCTTGACGCCGTTTTCGACGGCCTCAGCACCCGAGTTGACGAGAACTGTCTTCTTCGCGAACGACCCGGGAGTGTGAGCGGCCAGCAGTTCCGCGACCCGCACGTACTCCTCGTACGGAGTGATCGTGAAGAGGGTGTGGATGACTTCCCCGAGCTGAGCGCGCGCTGCCGCGACGACGGCGTCATCGGTGTGTCCGATCGTCGTGACGCCGATACCCGCCCCGAGGTCGAGGAATGCGTTGCCGTCGACATCCACGATGATCGCGCCGTGCGCCCGCTCGATGTAGACCGGAAGTGCCGACGAGACACCGTTGGAGACGACGGCTTTACGGCGTTCCTGGAGTGCCCTCGACTTCGGGCCCGGGATCTCGGTCACCACCCTTCGCGCAGTGGGAACTACCGTGGGATCGACGAGCGTGTCAGCCATGCTGTTGATTCTATGGAGGACTGAAAGGGATGGCTCAGGACCACACGTTTTCGGTGGCACTTTCGTGGACCGGCAACCGCGGGACGGGTACCAGTGGTTACCGCGACTTCGGCCGTGACCACGTCGTTTCCCTTGACGGTAAGCACCCGATTGAAGGTTCGGCTGCCCGGGTTTTCCACGGCGATCTGGAGCGGTGGAATCCCGAGGAACTGCTGATCGCAGCCCTCAGCCAGTGCCATTTACTGAGTTATCTCTACGTCGCCGTGCAGAACGGCGTCGTCGTCGAGAGCTACACGGATGCCGCTGTCGGCACCTTGGTCACCGACGCGGATGGTGGTGGGCGCTTCACTGAGGTCATTCTGAGGCCGGTGGTGACGATCTCGGCGGGCGAGTCCGAGGTTGCTACCCGTCTCCACGCTGAGGCGAACCGGCTGTGCTTCATCGCGTCGAGCGTCAACTTTCCCGTTCGCCACGAGCCGAGCATCCAGGTGGTCCCAGCGCCGATCGCAACCGATGGGTGAACGCATCTGGACCGCGCTCCCCGCCCTCTTGCGGGTCGGACCGCACAACGAGGAAGGCGCCCGGGTCACGACCTTCGAGTTGTTCTTCGACCTGGTGTTCGTGTTTTCTTTCACCCAGGTCAGCAGGCTGATGGCGGAACAGCACAGCGCATTCGGGGTGCTGCAAGGCATTCTGGTGCTCGGGATGCTGTGGCAGATTTGGGTCTCCTACGGCTGGCTGGCGAATGAGACCCGTGCCGATCGCGGCATCGTGCGGTTCGGTTTCGTGCTCGCTTCCGTGCTGATTTTCGTGCTCGCACTGACCATCCCAGCGGCGTTTCCCGAGGCCGGGCAGTCGTCGGCACTGCCGCTGATCCTGCTCGCCGGATATTTCGGCTCGCGCCTGATCCACGCACTGCTGTACCTCAAGGCCGCGGGGCAGAGTCGCGATCTGCGCAGCGCGGTGATCCGCAACTCTTTGCTGCCGATCCTGCCGAGCGCCACGATCTTCGCGACCGGGGCCGTGATCGGCGGACCTTGGCAGACCTGGATCTGGCTCGGGATGTTTGCCCTCGACTCGTTCGGCGTCTACCTCGGCACCGCGTTGAGTGGCTGGCGTGTGCACTCCGCCGGGTACTGGTCGGAGCGATTCGGGCTGATCATCATCCTGGGGTTGGGGGAGTCGATCGTCGCCCTCGGCGTCGGGGCGGCTCAGGTCAAGTTGAGCCCGGCTCTCATCGGTGGGGTGGCTCTTGCCGTGCTGGTCGGGTTCGCGCTGTGGTGGGCCTACTTCGAGCGAATGCAGCCCGCGTCTGAGCACATCCTGAGTCAGGCTCGCGGCCAAGAGCGCGCCAAGCTCGCGGGCGACGCGTACACCTACCTGCACTACCCGTTGCTGTGCGGCATCATCATCACCGCACTCGGAATCGAGGTCGCGATCGGCCACCTGGGGAGCGATCATCCACTCGGCTTCTACGGGGCGATCGCGCTCTGCGGAGGCATCTCGCTGTATCTGGCGGGGACCGGGTTCTACTGGCGCCGGATGGCGCATTGGTGGGTGTGGACCCGCTTCATCTCCGGCACCATCATGCTGGCGATCATTCCGGCAATTGCGGCAGTGCCGCCGTTCGCCGCGCTCGCCCTCGCGACCGGCGCCTTCGTGCTGCTGCTGGCCGCCGAGGAGGCCGGCCACAAGTGGTGGAAGAGTCGTACGGCGGCCGCAACTACGGGTTGACGGTCACGGGATCGTCGCTCGGGTCGAGGGCGCTGTACAGGTCGGCGTAGTCAGAGTCGAGTGCGGTGAGTTGATCCACCAGCGAGTTGTAGTGCTGGATGTCGGCGTCGAGAGTCGCGTACTCCGCGTCGAGGGCGGCAGCACGACGGTTGAGGGCGTTGTACTGGCGAGTGGCCTCTTCTTGACTGCTAAAGACCCGGTTGTTGTAGGCACTCACGTCGGCGTTGAAGGCATCCACTTTCGCTTGATAGGCCGCGCTGCGCGCGTCGAGTTGGGGAGACAACGTGTCGATCTCGGCGACCAGGGCGTCGATCTTCGCCTGGAGCTCGCGGAACGCCGCGGTCGAAATCACATTCAGGGCGACGACCTTGGTGCGGTCGTCGAAGTAGCGCGCGTA
>JBDTNW010000235.1:0-3607 GCA_039933575.1 Pseudolysinimonas sp.
AAGGACAGCAACGTCGGCACGACGTCGATCAGCACCGGGAACAACACCGGCGCGAGTGCGATGGCCCCCAAACCGATGGCGATGATCGAACGCATCCGACCACGCTCGGTGGTTCGCGACCTGCGCAACGCCCGGATTCCCAGAATGATCACGACGAGGCTTCCCACCCAGTGCACGACACCGGTTGGCAGACTGACATAGGTGAAAGCTGCGAGCACGACGGCGAGCAGGATGCCGGCGACCAGTGCCACCGTCGCAGGAACGTTGGGGGTGCTCTCCGAGGCTGCGGCGTCCGCATGCGCGTTTGCCGCTGCAGCCTGATCCCTCCAGCCCAGCGACCCGAACGTTGGCGCTGTCGAGTCGGCGTTGGGCGCTGATGCGGGCACGTACGAAGGCGCTGCGACATCCCCCACGTGTGCCACAGCGAGCTGCGGCCGCGTGTGATCGGTCCAGACGAACCCATCCCACCATCGGTGCGACCCCGGATCGGCCGGATCGGGATACCACCCAGCGACGGGCGCACTACTCGTGTCGATCACGGACCCCCCGATCAGAAAGTCGACAGGGTCAATCCTCGCAGTTTTACCTACCCGGATCGACCCCACGATCGGGGGCACGGATCAGTCGGCGTGCTCGCCCGACTCCCAGATCGGCGCCGCGGCGTTGACCGCCGACCCGATGACGTGCACCCGCATGTCGTTCGTCGACCCAGGAACTCCGGGAGGGGATCCGGAGATCACCACGACCTTGTCTCCCTCTTCCGCCAGCCCGGCACCCATGAGTACTTTGTCAACCTGTTTGTACATCGCGTCGGTGTGGTCGACCCGATCGACCAGGAACGATTCGATGCCCCAGATGAGGTTCATCCGGCGGCGAATCGCTTCGTCTGGGGTGAACGCCTTCATCGGGATGCGGAACCGCAGCCGAGACATGCGCCGAGCGGAGTCACCCGACTCGGTGAACACGCAGACGTACTTCGCGTCGACGAAGTCGGCGACCTCGGCAGCCGCCAGGGTGATCGCGCCACCCTGCGTGCGCGGCTTGGTGCCGAGCGGCGGGATGCGCTCCAACCCGTGGTCTTCGGTCGAGGTGATAATGCGCGCCATGGTCTGCACCGTGATCACGGGATATTTTCCGACGCTGGTCTCGCCGGAGAGCATGACCGCGTCCGCGCCGTCGAGCACGGCGTTCGCGACGTCGGATGCCTCGGCGCGGGTCGGCACCGGGTTGTCAGTCATCGACTCGAGCATCTGAGTCGCGACGATGACGGGCTTGGCCATCCGGCGCGAGAGTTCGATCGTGCGCTTCTGCACGATCGGCACGGCCTCGAGCGGCAGCTCGACCGCGAGATCTCCGCGGGCGACCATGATCGCGTCGAAGGCGTCAATGATCTCTTCGAGGTTGTCGACGGCCTGCGGCTTCTCGATCTTGGCGATCACGGGAACTTTGCGGCCCTCTTCGGCCATGATTTCGTGCACCCGATCGACGTCGGCGGCGTTACGCACGAACGACAGGGCGATGTAGTCGGCACCCAGCTTGAGGCCCCAGCGGAGGTCCTCTTCGTCCTTCTCCGACAGCGCGGGGACATTGACCGCTACCCCCGGCAGGTTGATTCCCTTGTTGTTGGAGATCATCCCCGCGACGACGCATTCGGTCTTCACCCGCACGCCGTCGGTCTCAAGGACCTTGATCTTGACCTTGCCGTCATCGATCAACAGGAAGTCACCCGGGGAGACATCGTTCGGCAGGCCCTTGAAGGTGGTCCCCACCAGGTCTTTCGTGCCGGGAACATCTTCGGTCGTGATCGTCAGGATGTCGCCGACCTCAAGCATGTGCGGACCGTCAGCGAACTTCGCGAGCCGGATTTTCGGCCCCTGGAGGTCGACAAGCACCGCGACCGGAACTCCGAGGTCAGCCGCCGCTTTCCGCACGTTCGCATAGACCTCTTCGTGTACCTCGTACGTGCCGTGGCTGAGGTTCATGCGGGCAACATTGACTCCGGCATCGATGATGGCGCGGAGGGATTCGTAACTCGACGTGGCCGGCCCGAGGGTGGCGACGATCTTGGCTCTTCTCATGTGCAGCGGATTCTTTCAGTGGTGGCGGTGGCACGTGATGACTTGTGGGAAGTCGAGGGGTCAGACGGTGAGTGCTCGATCCGTTGGCTTGACCGGGAAGGGAAGTTCGGTCTCACCCTCGAGGAACCTGTCGACGGCGGATGCCGCAGCCCGCCCCTCGGCAATCGCCCAGACTATGAGTGATTGCCCGCGACCGGCGTCGCCGGCGACGAAAACGCCCGACTCGCTCGTGGCGTAGTCGCCATTCCGGTCCACGTTGCCGCGGTCATCAAACGGTACGCGCAACTGCTCATCGAGAGTGTCGGCCTCGGCACCGGTGAAGCCCATGGCAATCAGCACTAGGTCGGCCGGGATCTCGCGTTCACTCCCCGACTTCGGCACCCGTCGACCGTCGAGATACTCGGTCTCGGCGACGCGCAGCGCCCGCACCTCGCCCGCGTCGTTCGCGAGAAACTCAACGGTCGACGCGAGGTACATCCGCTCGCCACCCTCCTCGTGAGCGCTTGAGACCTCGAAGAGCGTCGGAGCCAGCGGCCAGGGTTGGTGACCGGGACGCTCGGCCGGAGGCTGCACGCCGATCGCGAGGTTGGTGACACTCAACGCTCCCTGGCGGTGTGCGGTACCAATGCAATCCGCGCCGGTGTCGCCACCGCCGATGACGATGACATGGCGGCCTTCGGCGGTCAGCTGCGTGCTGACCACGTCGCCCGCTCCGACCTTGTTCTGTTGCACGAGGTAGTCCATCGCGAAATGGACACCCATCAGGTCGCGGCCCGGGATGGGAAGGTCGCGCGGCACTGTCGCGCCGGTGGCAATCACGACGGCGTCGTAGCGCGAGCGCAGGTCGCTCCAGCTGATGTCGACGCCGATGTTCACCCCGGCACGGAACCGGGTGCCCTCGGTCTGCATTTGCGCGAGGCGCGCATCCACCCGCTTCTTCTCCATCTTGAAGTCCGGGATGCCGTAGCGCAGCAGGCCACCGATGCGGTCGTCGCGCTCGTAGACCGCAACCGTGTGCCCGGCACGCGTGAGTTGTTGCGCGGCTGCGAGCCCCGCCGGACCCGACCCGACGATCGCAACGGTCTTGCCGGTCAGGCGTTCCGGCGGATGCGGTTGAACCCAACCGTTCGCCCAGGCCTGATCGATGATCGACACTTCGATCTGCTTGATGGTGACTGCTGGCTGGTTGATTCCCAGAACGCAGCTGGATTCGCAGGGCGCCGGACACAGCGTTCCGGTGAATTCGGGAAAGTTGTTCGTCGCGTGCAACCGGTCGATCGCCTGTCGACCCTCGCCGCGCCAGGTCAGGTCGTTCCACTCCGGGATGAGGTTGCCGAGCGGGCAGCCGTGGTGGCAAAACGGCACACCGCAATCCATGCATCGACCGGCCTGGCGGCGGAGCTGCGAGGGGTCCTGACTTTCGTAGACCTCTTTCCAGTCCATGATGCGCACCGGCACCGGACGACGAGGGGGCAATTCTCGTTCCTGGGTCTTCAGAAACCCCTTGGGATCACCCACCGGTCACCTCC
>JBDTNW010000236.1:0-3606 GCA_039933575.1 Pseudolysinimonas sp.
CGAGCCCAGCAGCCAGAACATCGCGGGGGATCGTGGTCGGCAGGTCCGCGCCTTCGATGCCGGCCGCTGCGACGATCTCGACGCGCGCCCGGAGTCGATCGACCGCAACTCCCGAACCGCGCGCGGCGAAGATCCGCCGATAGACGGCGGCGTTCTCGTCGACGTGACGTAGGTAGCGCACCAGGATGTCGGGGGGATCCGGGGTCAGATCGATGGGGATCGGCAGTCCCGCCTCGGCGCTCTCCACGGCGGCATCGATCGCATCGGCGAGCAGAGTGTCTTTGTCGGCGTAGTGCTGGTAGAAACTGCTGCGGTTCACCCCGGCGCGCTCGGTGATATCGGCCACCGAGATGTCGTCAAGTTCGCGCTCGCGGGCTAACTCGAAGAGAGCCTCTTGCAGGCTCTGTCGCGTCCTCGCGATTCTCGGGTCAACCACATCCCGATTGTGGCAGCCCTGAGCGCTTGTGGGCGCACTCTACGTTCACTGGCAGTTCGCCGACAATTGTCTTCTATCCAACATGTGTCGGATAGCCTGAGTTCCGGCCCGAGGAAGTGCCCCCCTTCTCACGGACACTCACTTCGAAAGGCATCCCGTGGCTCGTCTGCTCTCCCGTCTCGGCCGGTTCTCGGCCCGCCGCCCCTGGCTGGTCGTCATCGCCTGGATCCTGTTGCTCGGCGGCGCCGGCGGCGGCTACTTGATCAGCGGAGGGCAGCTCGCGACCGGGTTCAGCATCCCGAACACCGCGACGCAACAGGTCACCGACAAGCTCACCGCCGAGCTGGATGGCGTGGGTGGCGCGGTGGGAACAGTCGTCTTCCAGACGCAGAACGGCGCGGCACTCAGCGCGGACCAGCAGGCTGCGATCTCGTCTCTGCTCACCCGAGTCGGCGATCTCAACGGGGTCGGCTCGACGGTCGACCCGTTCGCGACCGAGGCGCAGCGCACCGACCAGACGCAGCAACTCGCCGATGCCGCAGCGCAGCTTGATGCCGCCCGCGCGCAGCTCACGGCCGGTCAGACCTTCATGGATCCGACGGCCTACCAGACCGCGCTCGCCCAGCTCGACGCGCAGCAGGAGCACGTCGACCTCGGCCAGCAGTTGCTGAACTACTCGAGCGAAATCCGGATGGTGTCGACCGACGGCAGCACCGCCGCAGCCACCGTGCTCTTCACCGACACCCTGTTCAACCTTTCACCCGACATCAAGAAGGCGGTCGCCGCGGAGCTCGATGGTGCCGCCATCTCGGGCGTGAGCATCGACTACTCGAGTGAGATCGCGAACTCCCTCGACGGCATCCTGGGTGTCGGTGAAGTGACCGGGGTGCTGATCGCAGCGATCGTGCTCGTCGTGCTGCTCGGCTCGTTGCTGCCCGCCGTGCTGCCTCTCGTCTCGTCGCTCGTCGGCGTTGGAGTGGGCGTTGCGGGGTCGCTCTCGTTCTCGGGCGTCGTCGACATGGCCTCGGTCACCCCGGTTCTCGGCGTGATGCTCGGACTCGCGGTCGGCATCGACTACGCGCTGTTCATCATCAATCGGCATCGACGGCAGTTGAAGTCGGGTGCCGAGCTGAAAAACTCCATCGCACTGGCGAACGGCACCGCGGGCAACGCCGTCGTGTTCGCAGGATCGACAGTTCTGATCGCACTGCTCGCTCTCAACATCACCGGCATCCCGTTCCTGGGTGTGATGGGAACCGTCGGCGCCGTCTGCGTTGGCGTCGCCGTGCTCGTCGCGATCACCCTCACTCCCGCGTTGCTGTCACTGGTCGGCATGCGGGTGCTACCGAAGCGCGCTCGCGCGAAGCTCAACAACCCCGATCACGTGCCCTCGGTTCCGAAGCCGATGCCGACCTGGCGCGCCATCGTGTCGGCGCTCGCGGTGGTCGGCATCCTGTTGGTCGCCGCCATCCCGGCACTTTCCCTGCGCCTTGGTCTGCCTGACGGTTCCTCGGAGGCCACGGACTCGACCCAGTACCGCAGCTACGAGACGATCGCCCAAGAGTTTGGGGCGGGCCGCAACGGCACCCTCGTTGTCACCGCCGGGCCCGCGACCGCAGTTGACGCGACTGACAGTGTCGCCGTGATGCGCATGCAGGCTCAGATCGAGTCGGTACTGATGAAGCAGACGGATGTCGTCGCTGTCGCCCCGGTCGGCGTCTCGACCGACGGCAAACTGCTCGCCTTCCAGGTGGTACCTGCCGATGGCCCGACCAGCGTTTCGACCGAGACCCTGGTCGCCGACCTGCGCGCCCTGTCGCCGATTTCCACGAGTGGCAACGGAGAAGCGCAGATTGGCGTCGCAGGCCAGGCCAGCGGCAACATCGACATGTCGAAGATCATCGCTGACGCGATGCCGCTCTACCTCGCGGTCGTGATCGGCCTGTCGATCCTGATCATGATCGTCGTCTTCAGGTCGCTGCTCGTGCCGCTGATCGCAACCGGTGGCTTCCTGCTGTCGCTGTTCGCTGCCCTCGGTGCGGTCACCGCGATCTTCCAGTGGGGCTGGCTCGGCCAGATCTTCGGCGTGCACGACCCGGGGCCGGTGATGAACTTCCTGCCGATCATCCTGACGGGTGTGCTGTTCGGTCTCGCGATGGACTACCAGTTGTTCATCGGGTCCGGCATCCGTGAGGCGTACGTGCACGGGGTGCCCGCGCGCGCTGCTGTCACCTCAGGTGTGCGCGGGGCGCGGGCGGTCATCATCGCCGCCGCGATCATCATGGTGTCGGTATTCGGAGGCTTCATCTTCAGCCACCTCGCCATGATCCGACCCCTCGGATTCGGCATGGCGATCGGCGTGCTGTTCGACGCCTTCCTGGTGCGGCTCGTACTGATGCCGGCGCTGTTGCACCTGCTCGGTCGGGCGGCCTGGTGGCTGCCGAAGTGGCTCGACCGCATCCTGCCCAATGTGGATGTCGAGGGCGCGTCTCTCGTTCGGCACAAGTTGCCGACCGGGTCGACCCACGCGGTTCCGCTCGGTGGGTGGCGCAGCGGCGGGTCGGCGACCTCGCCAGTGCCGGTGCGGCGACCCTAGCCGTTCAGGCCGCGCGTGCTCGTTCTAGCAACCCGTTGATCGAGGCGCGAGTGCGCGCATAGGGTTCGGCGCTGTCGAAGAGCAGCGAGGAATCGTTGGCCGCATCGAGCATGGCGGTGATCTCGAAAGCGAGCTGATCGGCATCCGTGTCGGGGCGCAGCTCTCCGGTCGCGACGGCCCGAGTGATCGCCCCGCCGATGAACGCGTTCCACTGGCGCATGAAGTCGGCGACAGCGTCGCGCAGAGCTCCGGGGCGGGAGCGGTACTCGGCGGCCGCCCGGGCGAAGAAGCAGCCGCCTGCGAAAACGCGGCTCTCGCTATAGGTGATCCAGGCGTCGACGAGTGCGCGAAGGCGCACGAGCCCGGCCTTCGCGCTGAGGGTCGGAGAGATCACAGTTTCGGTGAAAACCTCTGCGGCCGCCGCGATGGTGGCGAGTTGCAGGTCTTCTTTCGAGCCGAAGAGTCCGGCAATCCCAGCCTTGCTGCGTGACACCGAGGCGGCGAGACCCCCGATCGACAAACCGTCGAGACCGCTCACCGATGCTTCGTCGACGGCGACCCGCATGACCGCCTG
>JBDTNW010000237.1:0-3596 GCA_039933575.1 Pseudolysinimonas sp.
AAGGTCGCGTCCGCGTAGGTCGCGCCGTCAGCCTCGGTCCACTCGCCGTTCGCGATCGTGCTGTCGATGTACGCGCGGAACGACTCCTTGAACCCCCAACTGAGCTGAGCCGTCGAGACGACGCACCCCTGCACCAAAGACTCAGCGGCGAGGGATGTCGCGGCCGGTGCGAGCGCGAGGGTCACGGCCAGCAGGAGAGCGGGGAGAGCGCGGCGCATGCCCCCCATCTTGCCTCGGTAGTCTGACCAGGTGCGCATCCTCGTCCTGGGTTCTGGAGCCCGGGAGCACGCGATCGTCAATGCGCTGTTGGCCGAAGACGCCGGGCACAAGATCGTCGTGGCTCCGGGCAATGCGGGAATCGCGGCTCAGGTGGAGACCCTCGCGATGGATCCAACCGACGGGGTGCTGGTCGCCAACTACGCACGGGACCACCGCATCGATCTTGTCGTGGTCGGGCCCGAAGCCCCCCTGGTCGCCGGTGTCGCCGACCCGATTCGCCGGTCCGGCATCCCCGTCTTCGGCCCCGATCGGGCCGCTGCCGCGCTCGAGGGTTCGAAGGCTTTCGCGAAGCGGATCATGGAGCTGGCGGGAGTGCCGACCGGCCGTTCGGTACACGCCAGCACTCTCGACGAGGTCGCGGCGGCGCTTGACGATCTCGGCGCACCCCACGTCGTCAAAGCCGACGGTCTCGCCGCAGGCAAAGGCGTGATCGTCACCGACGATCGGGATGCCGCGCTCGCCCACGCCGAGCACTACCTGCAGCAGGGTGGGGTGCTCATCGAGGAGTTCCTCTCCGGCCCTGAGGTCTCGCTGTTCTTCTTCGCCGACGGTCACGACGTGCTTCCGCTCAGCCCCGCCCAGGACTACAAGCGGGTCGGCGACGGCGACACCGGTGCGAACACCGGAGGGATGGGTGCCTACTCACCCCTCCCGTGGCTGGACGAAGACTTCGGTTCGGAGGCAGCCTTTGTCGACGAGGTTCGCCGCACGATCGCGCTTCCCACCATCCGTGCGCTCGAGGCTGAAGGCACACCGTTTCGGGGCCTGCTCTATTGCGGACTCGTGCTCACGCCCACCGGCATTCGGGTGATCGAGTTCAACGCGCGCTTCGGTGACCCCGAGACGCAGGTAGTTCTGCCGCGGATGCGTACGCCGCTATCCGGACTGTTGCTCGCGTCGGCCGAAGGCCGACTCGGTGGCCTGCCCGACCCTGAGTTCTCCGACGACGTTTCGGTCATCGTGGTGCTGGCCAGCGAGGGGTACCCCGAGAACCCGATTACCGGGCGCGAACTCACCGGGGTCGACGCCCCGCTGCCCGCCGGAGTGACCGTGACCCATGCCGCGACCGCGCGGGACGGTGACCGGCTGCTCACCACCGGCGGACGCGTACTCGGCGTCGTGGCGACCGGCACCGACTTCGCATCTGCCCGCTCCGCGGCGTACACGGTTCTGGATGGCATCGGACTTGAGGGCGGCCACTACCGGCACGACATTGCAGAGAGGGTCAGTCCGTGAACGGATCGAGCATGATCGGAGGCCCCCGGCTCGAAGCCCTGGGCTGGCACCACGTGTATTCCGGCAAGGTGCGCGACCTTTATGAATCGAGCGCGCATCCCGATCGGTTGCTCGTCGTGGCGAGCGATCGAGTGAGTGCGTTCGACCACATCCTGGCGCCGGGGATCCCCGGCAAGGGCGCCCTCCTGACCCGGCTCAGCCTGTGGTGGTTCGGTCGACTCGGCGAACCAACGCATCTCGCCGGCGGACACCCGTCACTCGGAGAGCACCTCCCCGACGACATCGCACCCCGAACGATGCTCGTGCATCGACTCGAGATGTACCCGATCGAGTGCGTCGTGCGGGGCTACCTCGCCGGATCCGGCTGGGCCGAGTACCAGGTCTCGAGATCGGTATGCGGCATCCCGCTACCCGAGGGACTTCGCGAGGGTGACCAACTTCCGGAACCCATCTTCACTCCAGCTTTCAAGGCGCCGCTGGGCGAACACGACGAGAACATCACCTTCGAGCGGATGGCCGAGATTGTGGGCGATGCGGATGCCGTGATGCTGCGCGACGCCAGCCTGCGAATCTTCGAAACGGCATCCTCCATCGCAGCGGAGCGCGGGGTCGTGCTGGCCGACAGCAAGTTCGAGTTCGGTCGCGAACCCTCGACCGGCGGTGCGGTTCTCGCCGACGAAGTGCTCACCAGTGACTCGAGCAGGTATTGGGATGCCGCCACCTACGCCGCCGGGGGCGCGAACCGGCTGGACAGCTTCGACAAGCAGATCGTGCGCGACTGGCTGGCCGCCCACTGGGACAAGACCGGCGAGCCGCCCGAGCTGCCCGCCGAGATCGTCGAGCGCACTGTGGCTCGATATCAAGAACTGGTCGATCGCTTCCTCACGGAGGCCGAGTGAGCCTCGAGATTCGCGAGGTTGCTTGGGATGACGCCGACAGCGAGCGTCTGCGTGCCGACCAGCAGGCTGAGATCTCGGCGCGGTACGGAGGCGACTCGGAACCCGGCCCGAAGCCGTCGGCGGCCGACATCACGGTGTTCTTCGTCGCCTACGACGGTGAGATTCCGGTCGGCTGCGGCGGGCTACGCACCCTCGATACGCAGCACGGTGAAGTGAAGCGGATGTACGTGGTGCCCGACCGTCGCGGTACCGGGGTCTCGACCGCGATCCTGCGTCATCTCGAAGCCGACGCCCGCACCCGCGGCTGGGAACGTCTCGTGCTCGAAACCGGCGAGGAGCAGCCGGATGCCGTGCGCTTCTACGAGCGCGAGGGCTACACCCCGATCCCACTGTTCGGGTATTACATCGGGTCGCCGCAGTCGCTCTGCTACGAAAAGAGGCTGTGGTGAACGACGCGACCTGGATCGACCTCGCGCCCTCGGGATTCCCGGCCCTTCGGATCGCCCGTGCCGACGTCGACGACGCGGGCGAGTTGCTCGTGCTGCAACGCGCCTGCTGGGTCGCCGAAGCTCTCGCGAACGAGACTCTCGACATCCCGGCCCTGCATGAGTCTCTCGACGATGTGCGCCTCGGAATCGAGCGCCAGCAGACCTGGGTGGTGCGGGACGGCGGTCGACTCGTCGGATCCGTTCGCGGCAAGGTCGTCGGCGACGCCTGGGAAGTAGGTCGACTCATGGTGGCCCCCGACCTCGCCGGTCGAGGCCTGGGTCGTTTCCTGCTGAGTTGGATCGAGCAGCACGCGCCGGAAGGGATCTCCACGCTGCGGCTTCTCACCGGCGCCCGAAGCGAACGCAACCTGCGACTGTACGGTCAGGCCGGGTATGTCGTCGACCGCTCTCAGGATGGGGTGGCACATTTGTCGAAAGCCGCGACGGAATCAACAACGCCGACTTCGGGTTGAAGGTGACGTGACATCTACCGAACTATTGGCTGCGGACACCGCGATGGGGGCGGTGACACTCAACGTGGGCGACCTCGACGCGATGACCGCCTACTACCGGGATGGCATCGGGCTTCAGGTACTGAGCGCCGACGGGCCGCGCGTCGTGCTCGGTCGGGGCACGCGTCCGGTCGTCGTGCTCGAGCATTCTCCCGAACTGAAGCACGCCTCGCCGCACTCGG
>JBDTNW010000238.1:0-3582 GCA_039933575.1 Pseudolysinimonas sp.
AGCCAATAGGCGTTCAGCGCAGTGGAGGCGGCCTTCATGCGGCAGTCAATATCGTTGTTCGCCTGGGCGCCGGTCTTGCATTCGGCGAGATCGCCGCTCTGATCGGTGGATGTCTGGGTGCCGCTACCGCCTCCGAGGATTGGTGCAAGACCACTGAGGTCGACGCCCGTGAGCTGGGAAGCGATCAGAAGGGCAATGACGACGAGGCCGCCACCGCCACCGGCGATTGCCGCGTTCCGGCCCCGCTTGCTGACACGGCCACCCTCGATGTCGGCGTCGTCGTTGAAAGTCATGGGTAAACGCTACCCCGGCCCGCGGACGCACGCTCTCTCAGGATGAGGGCGAGAACGAGGGCGAGAACGACCGCGGCGATCGACAGTCCGCCGACGATGAGCGCCGCGATGAGCAGTACGTTGAACTCAAATACCGACCGCGTGAGATCGGTGGCAGCGGTGGCCAGTTCCGCTTGGGCTTCATCGAGTTTCACCTGCGCGTCCGCCTCGCCTGCGGTGCCAGCTGCCGCGTTGGCATCGTCGTACGCGACCTGCTCGTTCTCGGTCGCTGTCGAGTAGGCGTTCGAGGCCATCGTGGACCGCCCGATCGCCGCCGCACCGAGCCCCATCGCGAGGAGCAGCAGAACGATTGCCGCGACCAACCATCGTCGAACTGCCCGGGTCGCCGGCTGCCTAACGGTCGTGGTCATGCAGAGACGCTATCGCGCAACGCGGTGCGGATCACGCCGCTTCCCCCTCGGCAGTCACGACTTCGAGAACCCCGGCACCGTAGGACTCGAGCTTCTTCTCACCCACTCCGCTGATGGTGCCGAGCTGCTCCAACGACGTCGGTTTCGTGATGGCGATCCCGTCCCGGGCGCCCAATAGCCCTCAGCCGTTGATATCGACCGAGACCGGCTCCACGATCGTCGAGGGAGCAAGGTCGGCCGCTGAACCGACCAGGATCGGAATATGGACCGTTAATTCATCATTGACGAAAGTGCCCGCACCGTCGTCGATGAGACCACGGCTCGCGAGCCCTGCGCGCAGCTTTGCTGCCAAGGTTTCGCCGCCGTCGTAGTAGAGCACCAGATAGTCGTCGGATCCGCGCTCGCCGCACACCGGATCGCCGACCTCGAGGAACACCGAGTCTGGTACTTCGGTGACATCCACCCACTCATGGCCACGATTCGCGAGCAACCAATCCTCACTACAGGAAGGAATATTGGCGGCAACTGGCCCGCCGACGCCGTAGGAAACTCCCGCAGGTGCACCGGATCCCGCACCGCCACAGCCGGCAAGGAGAACGCTCGCCGTGATCGTCGCGAAAAGGAAGGCGGGTGTGGCTCGACGCATGAGGTGTCCTTCGTTCGGGCGTGGGTATGCAGACACTAGCGCAATGCCTTCACACCTCAGGATGCAGCTGCCGCGAACGCGACGACCTCGAGCACACCCTCGCCGTAGGACTGGAGCTTCTTCTCACCCACTCCGCTGATGGTGCCGAGCTGCTCCAACGACGTCGGTTTCGTGACAGCGATCCCCCGCAGGGTCGCATCCCCGAACACAATGTACGCCGGAACCCCCGCGTCGCGCGCAACCCCGGCCCGCCACTCCCGCAATCTCTCGAACAGGCCACGCGCAGCATCCGGTAGCTCCACCCCGGCACGCTGCTTCGACGCCCTCGCCGGCCTCGCGGTCTCCCGCCTCAGCATCACCCGCGCCGAGCCGTCGAGCACGCCGGCTGCGGCATCCGCGATGACGAGGGTGCCGTAGCCGTCGGCGCTGACCGCGAGAAAGCCCTGGGCAAGCAGTTGCCGCACGACCCCGCGCCACTCTTGGTCTCCGAGGTCAGTGCCGATGCCGAAGGTCTTCAGTTCGTCGTGCTTGTTTTGCCGCACCCGCTCGGTCGTCTTGCCCAGCAGGATGTCGATCAGCTGCCCCGCACCGAATCGTTGGTTGCGCTCCCGCTGCAGTCGCACGACCGTCGACAACAGTTTTTGCGCCGGAACCGTGCCGTCCCACGATTCGGGTGGCGACAGGCAGGTGTCGCAGTTGCCGCACGGCGCGGTGTCTTGCCCGAAGTAGCCGAGCATCTGCACCCGCCGGCAACTCACGGTCTCGCACAGGCCGAGCATCGCGTCGAGATGCTGGGTTGCCCGCCGCTTGTGGGCGGCATCCCCCTCGCCGTCGTCGATCATGCGGCGCTGCTGCACGACATCCTGAAGTCCGTACGCCAACCAAGCGGTCGCAGGGAGGCCGTCGCGACCCGCGCGTCCGGTCTCTTGGTAGTAGCCCTCGACGCTCTTGGGCAGGTCGAGGTGGGCGACGAATCGCACGTCGGGTTTGTCGATCCCCATCCCGAACGCGATCGTCGCGACCATCACGATCCCGTCTTCACGCAGGAACCGCGACTGGTTGCGCGCCCGCACTTTGGCGTCGAGACCCGCGTGATACGGCAGGGCCGGGATGCCATCCGCCACGAGTGCGTCGGCGGTCTTCTCGACGCTCGCGCGCGACAGGCAGTAGACGATTCCGGCATCACCCGGGTGCTCGCTGCGGATGAGCGACATCAGCTGACCCAGTGGCTGGTTCTTCGGGTCGATGCGGTACTGGATGTTGGGCCGGTCGAACGATGCAACGAACCATTCCGCGTCACGCAGCTCCAACCGCGCCGCGATCTCTTGCCGGGTGACCTCGGTCGCCGTCGCCGTGAGGGCGATACGCGGCACGTCGGGCCAGCGCTCGTGCAGCATCGAGAGGCCGAGGTAGTCGGGCCTGAAGTCGTGCCCCCACTGCGATACACAGTGAGCCTCGTCGATCGCGAACAGGGCGATCGGGATGCGGTCGAGCAACGCGATCGTCTGCCCGACCTTGAGCCGTTCGGGTGCCAGGTAGAGCAAATCCACCTCGCCCGCCAACACCGCCGACTCAACCCGGTGACGCTCGGCAGCATCTTGAGTCGAGTTGAGGAACTCGGCACGCACGCCGACGGCGGAGAGCGCATCCACCTGGTCCTGCATCAGGGCGATCAGCGGCGAGATGACGACGCCCGTGCCGGGCCGCACCAGCGCAGGGATCTGGTAGCACAGCGACTTGCCACCGCCGGTCGGCATCAGCACCAGGGCATCCCCGCCGGCGATCAGGCGGTCGACAATCCTTGCCTGCTCGCCACGGAAGTCGGCGTACCCGAAGACGCGACGCAGGATGTCGAGGGGCGCCTCGACGATCGGTGCAGGGTCGACGGCCGTCATGCGCCCCACCCTACGACGCAGGGCAGACGGCCCGCCCCGCCGCGACCGATACCGTGGAGAGAGCGCCGTTGACGTGGACAGAGCGGGGGCGCTTTCGCACCCCCGCCGCGGTCCCGAACCCGCCTTAGATCAGTCCCTGCGCGGTCAGCCACGCCTTGGCAACATCCGCTGCCGTCGGGTGGTCGGTCCCCGCGAGTTTGCCGTTGAGTTCGAGCAGCACCTCGGTCGTGATCTTCGACGACACGGAGTCGAGCAGCTTCGCGAGATCGTCGGTGAGGACGCTCTTGTTCAGCAACGGGATGATGTTCTGCGCCGCAAACAGGTTCTTGTCGTCATTC
>JBDTNW010000239.1:0-3561 GCA_039933575.1 Pseudolysinimonas sp.
CTTGAGCGGCTTGCGGGTCGGTTCGGTGGTCGACGTCATTGTCGGTCCCTTCTTACGGCTTGAGCAGCAGGGTCTTGATCTCGAACGGCCCGAACTGGAGTTCGTTCAGGTCGGCGTCAGCGGTGGGTCGTTCGAGCAGATCGGTTTCGGTCACCGTTGCGTGCGGGAGGTTCGTGCGCAGCGACGACGTGGTCGCTACGCCCAGGCTCTCGTACATCCGGATCACCGCTCCCTCGCCGTCTTCGGCGGGCTTGATGGTCTCGATGATGACAGCAGGATCGCTCGCCGTCGCGATCGAATCGAACGACACACCCGGTCGAACGAGAAGCGGGTTGTTCATCCGGTAGCCGTCACGGATCACAGACGTCAGATCGCCGGTCGCGAACGGCCGGAACGCGTAACTGAATTCGTGGCTGCCGCGGTCGGCGGTCTTATCGGGGAACGTCGGCGAACGCAGCAGGTTCAGGCTGAGCAGGCCGCTCTTCGCCCGGTGCCCGTACTTCGAGTCGTTGAGCACGGCGAATCCGCCGCCCGCATCCTCAGTCGCGATCCACTTGTGGGCGCAGATCTCGAACTGTGCTGTCTCGACCGAATCGTTCTCGGTCGTCGGGCGTTCGATATGCCCGAACTGGATCTCACTTTTCGACGTCGCGCCGTAGTGAGTTGGCCGGAAGTCGGCGCGCAGCATCCGGTGCGTCTCGTGCCAATCGACGTGGGTCTCGATTCGCACGAGCGGGCTGCCGGCTTCGACCACGACGCGTTGCTCGATGCGTGAACGGCCGAACCGGTAGACCTGCCGTCGCACCGCCGTCGGGCCGTCGACAAAGGTCTCGACCTGAGATGGTCGCAGCACGCGGGGAGTGCGCTTGAGGTAGCCCTGCCCGATCTCCCAGGCGTCGAAGGGCCACTGGTAGGGGTCCCGGTGAAGCACCAGACGGTTGAGTCCGGCGCCCGCGTGCTCGTTCCCAGTCGCGTCGCGGCACGAGACGATCTCGCCCGTCGGCCCAAAGCGCAGGGTCAGGATGTCGTTGCCGAGCAGGTCACCCTCCGCCGTGAGGGTCGGTGTTTCGACCAACTGTTCGAGCGGCGCCGCCGCGTACGGCTCGACCTTGGCGCGATACCAGGTGTCCCCGACGCGCAGCAGCTCGTCGCGCGGAACCCCGGTCAGGTTGAGCGCCCCGAGTTGCTCACCCGATTGCGGGAGTTGCGTCGCGAACTCTTCCGAGATCACGTCGAGTTCGCTCGCGATACGGCTCAGCGTCTCGCGGGCCTCTCGGCTGACTCGGGCGATCGAAGACCCGGGCAGGATGTCGTGAAAGTGGTGAAGCAGCAGGTCGCGCCAGAGTTGCTCGAGTCGCACGCGCGTGGGTTTGCCGACCGCTGCCGCGAGCGCCTCGGTCTGGTGCATCGTGCGTTCGGCAATGCGGTTGAGCCGCTTGATGCCGCCGTTCGTCGTGTAGGTGCCCTGGTGTGCCTCGAGATAGAGCTCCCCGCGAAAGCGGTGGCGAATGTCGAGGCGCTCTAGCCGTCGAAAGAAGTCGGCTGCTCGCGAATACGTCACCCGGGGCAACCCCCGCAGGTCGGCTTCGCGGGAGGTGACCTCGTGGTGGATCTCGCCCGGTCCGCCACCGCCGTCGCCCGAGCCGTAGACCAGCAGAGCCGCGCCGAGGTCCTTTTCGGGATACTTCTTCAACCCGGTCAGGAGCCCGTCGGCGGCGCCACGCGAGTTGTAGTCGCCCTCGGGCGGCATGTGCACGAGCACCGCTGAGCCGTCGATGCCCTCCCAGGTGAAGGTGCGGAAGGGATGGTCGTTGAGTTTGTTCCAGGCGAGCTTGATGGTCTGAAACCAGTCCATGCCGCTCTTCTTGAGAATCTGTGGCAGCGCTCCGGTATAGCCGAAGGTGTCGGGCAGCCAGCAGAGCCGGAGGTCGTCGTCGACCAGCGAGAACTCCTCCTGCAGAAACCGCCGACCGATCAGCGCTTGGCGCACGAGCGACTCGCCGCCGGGCATGTTGGTGTCGGTCTCGACCCAGAACGAACCCTGCAGTTCGAGTCGTCCCGCAGCGACCGCGTGCTTCATGCGCGCGAAGAGGTCGGGATGACGTTCCTTCATCCACTGCATTTGCTGCGGTTGGGACGTGCCGTAGATGTAGCCCGGGCGGTCCTCGATCGAGGCGAGAGCTCGGGTGTAGGTGCGGGCGGCCTTGCGGCGGGTCTCACGCAGCGGCCAGAGCCACGCCATGTCGAGGTGTCCGTGCCCAACAGCGCTGTAGAGAAACTCGGATGTCGAGGGCTTCGCAAGCGGTGCCGCGAGCACCAGCCGGGCGTTCGCGAGGTCGCCCTCCTCGACGTGCGCCCAGGCCGTGTCGAGGTCGATGCGGAGCTCCGTGGCGAGTTCGACATCTTCGGTCACCCCGGCCAGAACCGTGAGCGTGAGGTAGTCGTAGTACAGGGCGAACGCTTCGTCGTCGCGCACGGCGAGGTGCGCTCCCCGGAACTTGCCCTTTCCGACCGCGTAGATGATGTAGCCGTTATGTGCGACGTCGGCGAAGAACTCGACGCGGTCACCCGAGGTGTCGATCCGACGCACGGGACGGTATGTCCCACCGCTGTGCGGCAGGTCGCCCTGCTGGAACACGGTGCTGACGGCATCCAGAATCGTTCCGTCAGTGGCGTGCACGAGCCCCTCGCCGCGGATGCCGAGCATGACCACGAGGTTCTCGCGCGGGGTGCCCGCCGGGATCTCGCCACTGACGTGCAGCCACGCGCAGTCGAGCACCTTGCCGTACGACTCTCCAGGTCGGATGCGCCGAAACGCCTGCCCGGGAAGGTCGTCGAACGCGATCGGCTCAGGCGATCGCAGCACCTCCGCGTGCAGGTCGCCCACTTTGCGGTAGATCAGCTTCCGGATGCGGCGTAGCCGTCGGTACTCTCTGGGCTGTTGAGCCGCGATGCCGAACAGCCAGTTTGCGAATCCACGCATGCCTCACATCTTGGCCTAGTGCGCGGCGGTGAACCGGGCGCGGTGGTGGGCGCCGTTCTCGATCTCATCGACGATCGCGATTGCCAGGTCGGCGGCTGAGATGGTCGAACCACCGTCGGCGTCGGTGAGGAGCACGTCGCCACCGAGTCGGTACTGGCCCTTCGACGGGGTGCCGAGCCACGACCCGAAGTCACGCGGCGGGCTGACGTAGAACCAGTCGAGCGATTCCGGCGTCGCCTTCAGCGCCTCGAGCACCCGCATCCCGGTTTCTACCTCGGGCTTCACGTCGGCGGGAACGTGATCTTTCGAGACCTCCCACAGGGTGGGGCCGCCCTCTTCGGTCTGGAGTGAGGATGCGCCGCCGACGAATCCCAGACGGGTCGAGATGTCGGGGTCGCTGAGTCGCGCGATCAATCCGTCGATCACGGCGTCGAGTTGCTGAGCCATGTCGCCGCGCGGCGAGATCGCGCTGACCACGGCATCCCGGCCGGGCAGAACCGCGTCGAGGACCGCGGCGTCGAGGGCCGACCCGGTGACGTACTCGACACCTTCGACCGACGATGAGGATGCCGACCGGC
>JBDTNW010000240.1:0-3561 GCA_039933575.1 Pseudolysinimonas sp.
ATCCGGCGCCGCGGACTGGTGCGTTCGGTGCGCAGCTCCTCGGTCACAAGGCGCTCGGCAGTCCAGACGTCTTCGGGTTCGTCGAGTCCGGCGGTCGGAGCGTCGATGCTCATCCGAGTGTTGATGAAGGCCGCGTCTTCAATAAAGCGGTCGGGAGTGCGACCGACCCAGCGGTGCACACAGTAGTCGGGGCCACTGCGCTCCTCGGCAGCGGCCAGTCGTTCCGCGAGTCCGCCGACAGGCAGCGCAAGCCTGCTCACCCGCTCGACCTGCTCGAGCTTGAACCCGCGGGCCAGCGCGAACCGGGTGTCGCCGTCCTCGCGCGGCACCGAGCCAAACCCGGTCGGCGAGGGGAGGCGTTTGCCGTCCTGACCGATGCTCGCGATGTAGGAGATCGCGTTGCGGCGCCCCGCCTCACGCGCGACGCCCTCGACGACCTCGGCGAGTGCGGTGCCGATCCCGCGCCGGCGAAAGTCCGGGAGCACCAGGCAGGTCACCCAAGCGGTCGCGTCGTCGTCGCTTAGCCACTCGACGGTCCCACGTCCCGCGACGACGCCGTCGACTCGCGCAAGCCACACTCGCTGGGGCTGGTGAGGGTTCTGGAATGCCGAGAGCTCCTCATCCGGCGCGTAAGCGAGGTCGGGCGTGCCGAAGGAGAGCGCCTCGACCGCGTTACCGACCTCGATCGCAGCCACGAAGTCCGTGGCATCGGGAGAATCGATGCTGTCGGGGATGGCGACCTCATCGATCGTCACGTCACTCACAGCTCCGCCGCCCTTTCGCCACCGAGATGGCAGCCGACCAGACTAAGCGCCGCGGGTCGCCCGGCGCTACCTCGGGGTGGCGGACTCGATCAGGTCGCGAGCGCAGCGGCCACGAGGGTGCCGAGCTGGCGGTACGAGTCGGGTGAGGTCGTGTCGCCGCGGAAGAGCAGCGTGCTCAGATCGTAAAAGCCCGCGCCGTTGATGAACAGGACGGCCTCGTTGATTCCGTCGGAGATGACGTAGCCCGCACCGACCGAGTCGATGCATTCGGCGCCGCCATCGGCCTGGGCCGCCGCACACGCGTTGCGGTATCCCGAGGCCGCGTCGGGCGCCGCCCACCCCTCCCCTCCCGCCGCGATGCTCGGGAGGAGGAACCCGAAGGTGCCGCTGGGCTCGTAAGGGTGGAAACCGATATCGAAGGACCCGGCGTCACCCTCGTAGAGGCAGGTCGGAGGATCGTCCTCGTTCATGGTCCCGTCCTCGGTTGAGGTCACCGTGATGCCCTCGGGCTCCACCACCGCATTGACGTCGGCGATCGACAGCACACAGACCTCACCCCACGAGGAGGGGCCTCGCAGGCCCAACGGCTGCGGAGCTGGTGCGGGCGCCGGGTCGATCGTCGGGGTGTCGACCGGCTGGGTCGGGGCCGGGTCGCCGTCGACCGGGTGAACGCTCGGCGCCGAACTGCAGCCGGCGACGAGTGCGAGCGCTGCGAGCCCAACTAGCACACCGAACGCACCCCGAACCCTGACGCCCGTCAGTGGCGTCCGCTCCCGTTCGTTGCTCACGCCCGCAGCCTACAATCAGCGTCGCATCCGGCGTCCGGGTACTCGGGTACCTTGGGTGGAGATTTGCCCGGGCGACGAGGAAGGGTCGGCGTGTATCTGAAGAGCCTGACCCTCAAGGGGTTCAAGTCCTTCGCGACGCCCACGACGTTCGCGTTCGAACCCGGCGTCACCTGCGTCGTCGGTCCCAACGGGTCAGGTAAGTCGAACGTCGTCGACGCCCTCGCCTGGGTGATGGGGGAGCAGGGTGCCAAGACTCTGCGTGGCGGCAAGATGGAAGACGTCATCTTCGCCGGCACCGCGACCAAGGGGCCGCTGGGCCGTGCAGAAGTGCTGCTGACCATCGACAACGCGGATGGCGCCCTGCCGATCGAGTACAGCGAGGTCACGATCTCGCGCACCTTGTTCCGCAACGGCGGCAGCGAGTACGCGATCAACGGGGATCAGTGCCGTTTGCTCGACGTGCAAGAACTGCTCTCCGACTCAGGACTCGGCCGCGAGATGCATGTCATCGTCGGCCAGGGTCAGCTCGATGCCGTTCTGCACGCGACCCCCGAAGACCGCCGCGGGTTCATCGAAGAAGCGGCTGGCATCCTCAAGCACCGCCGTCGCAAAGAGAAAACTCTCCGCAAACTCGACGCGATGCAGGCGAACCTGACCCGGCTCTCCGACCTGGCGGGCGAGATCCGGCGGCAGTTGAAGCCGCTGGGGCAGCAGGCCGAGATCGCGCGTGAGGCTGTCAGCATCCAAGCCACGGTTCGGGATGCGCGCGCCCGCCTGCTCGCCGATGAGGTCGTCGGTCTTCGGGCCGCGATCGACGACCTGAGCCGCGGCGAAGGCGAACGCAAGACCGAGCGGCTCATGCTGCAGGAGCAGTTGGATCAAGCCCGCCTACGCCAAGGACGCCTCGAGCAGGCGATGGGCGGCGACGCTGTCGACGGGGCCCGACGCGTCGCGTTCGGCCTGGAGCAGGTGCAAGACCGGATGCGGTCGCTCTACACGCTCGCGAACCAGAAGCTCTCGCTGCTCGGCCAGCAAGCCGAACTCCCGGGGATGTCGTCCACGATTTCGCAGCGCATGGTCGACGACGCACGGGAAGAGATCGGACGGCTCGGCCTGGGCGTCACAACCGCCGAAGAGACTCTGGGACGCGCGAGCGCGGTCACCGCGACAGCGCGCGGTTCGCTGGATTCGCTTGACGAAGAGATCAGTGCCCAGAGTGCCTTGGTCTCGGCCCACGATCTCGAGCAGGGGCGTCTCACCGGCGTGGTCACTGCGGCCGAGACTCGGGTCGCCGCCACTCGCGCCGAACTCGACCGGCAGAAGGTGGCGCTTGCGCAGGCCGAAGCCCGCCGCGAATCGGCACGCGACGAACTGCTCGCTCTCGAAGGAGACGCCGACGCGGTCGCGCTCGATGACTCGCTGGCCGCAGCCGTCACGGCCGGTGAAACGGCTGTCGAGGCCCTGCGCGCAGAAGTTGAAACCCTCCGCGAGCAACTGCACGCCTCCGAACGTGAACGCGACGCCCTCGCCGCCCGCACCGGAGCCCTCTCACTCGCCCTCGACCAGCGCGACGGGTCGGGCACGATCGTCGGAGCCCGCGGCATCCGCGGCCTTCTCGCCGAACACATCCAGGTGCGACCCGGGTATGAAGCCGCGATCGCCGCCGCACTCGGTTCGCTCTCTGACGCTGTGCTCGCCGACTCGCGGGATGCCGCGCTCGCCGCCCTCGATCAAGTTCGGTCCGCAGAGGCCGGACGCGTCGAAATTGTGATCGCCGACGCCGTCGCCACCCCTCTCCCCGCCGGACTACCGAAGGGTGCCGAATCTGCGGCCGAGCTGGTCACAGCGCCGTCGGGAGTACTCGGGCTGCTCGCCTCGGTCGTCGTCGTAGCGGACCTCGCGGCGGCCCGGTCGGCGTGGGCCGCCGTCGCGAAGATCGGCGGGCTGACGATGATCACCCGCGACGGCGATGTGCTGACTGAGCACGTGGTGCGCGGCGGCGGAGGATC
>JBDTNW010000241.1:0-3533 GCA_039933575.1 Pseudolysinimonas sp.
TCGCCAAGAAGCCCGCCGACCGGCCGCAGACCGCTGCGCATCTCGCCCGGGCCGCGCAGGCGCTTCGCCGCGGGGATGTCGCGGGGGCTGCCGCCGCGGTGCCCGGCATCGAAGGGGTCGACCCGATCGCAGCCTTCGTGTCGCCGGGGGGCGCTTCAACCACCAGTGCTATGACGCGGGTGATGCCCTCTGGTGGCTCGGGTCGCACGAACACCGCCGAACTGCCGCAAGAGCGCCGCCGCAGTCCCTGGACCTGGCCGCTCGTCGCCGCGGTATCCGTGCTGGCGGTCGCGGTCGCCGCGATCATCATTGTGCTGGCGATCCGGCCGACGACCGGGGGCGGACCGACCACCAGCTCTCCGCCGCCGACCTCTCCGACCTCGACAACCCCGACGGCCCCGACGATCACACCGACCAGTAACCGGGTGAACATTAACCCGAGTGACTACGTCGGCGAGCCGTTCGAGACCGTCCGCGAGTCGTTGGTCGCGCAAGATCTCGTGGTCAACGAGCTCGATGATCACCCTGCCGCCCCCGACCCCGACTCGGTCGGCACCGTGCAGGGCCTCAACCCCACCGGGAACGTCACGAAGGGCTCCACGATCAACGTGCGCGTCTACGGCGCGTTCCCGACCCCCTCTGCCCCAACAGCGGTGACCGCGCCCGCCGGACCCTTCGTCTCAGGTGAGCAGGTGACCGTCACCTTCCCGACCTACAACGGTTGCCCGAGCGGACATCCGCTCAGCGGGTACCAGTTCAATCTCGGCAACGCGACATTCAGCACCGGCAGCAACCTGGTCTCGAGCAGCGCGACCAGCTTGAGCATCACGCTCGGCACCGCCGGCACGGATGCGACTGTGAGTTACGCAGCCCTGTGCGGTCCAAACATCCCCCCCTCAAGCACTTCGGGCACCACCTCGATCACGGTCAACTGACCTCCAGGGGAGGGAAGTTACACTGACACCGTGACCGACACCGCAGCAGGCCCCCGCCTCCTCGCGGGTCGATACCAGATCGGCGAATTACTCGGTCGCGGTGGAATGGCCGACGTGCACCTGGGCCTCGATGCCCGGCTCGGTCGCCGCGTCGCAATCAAGTTGCTCAAGCCCTCACTCGCGAACGATCCGGCCTTCCGCACCCGGTTCCGCCAGGAGGCGCAGGCTGCCGCTCGCATGGCGCATCCGACGATCGTTCGAGTCTTCGACGCCGGCGAGGAGATCGCCCGTGATCCCTCAGGCCGCGAACTCCAGGTGCCGTTCATCGTCATGGAGCACGTCGAGGGCAAGCTTCTCAAAGACATCATCGCCCAGGGGCCGTTGCCGATCGATGAGGCAGTGCGCATCACCGACGGCATCCTGACCGCTCTTGAGTACTCGCACCGCGCGGGTGTCGTACACCGCGACATCAAGCCGGGCAACGTCATGATTTCGACCACCGGTCAGGTCAAGGTCATGGACTTCGGAATTGCGAGGGCGATCTCTGACTCGTCCGCCACGATCGCCCAGACCAGCGCCATCCTGGGAACGGCCCAGTACTTCTCACCCGAGCAGGCCCGCGGCGAGGCCGTCGATGCCCGCACCGACCTGTACTCGACCGGAGTGGTGCTCTACGAACTGCTCACCGGGCGTCCGCCGTTCCAGGGCGAGACCGCTGTCGCGACCGCCTACCAGCACGTCAGCGAAGCGCCGGTCCCGCCGAGCCGGCTCAACCCAGCGATCAGCCCGGCGCTGGATGCCGTGGTGCTGCATGCGCTCGCGAAGGACCGCTTCCAACGTTTCCAGACCGCAACCGAATTCAAGCAGGACCTCGAAGCGGCGGTCGCCGGCAAGATCCTTGAGCGCCAGCCCGCACCCGATGACTTCAACTCGGCGCTGTTTGGTGTGAATCCGAGCGCCGCAGCCGCATCCGAAGTGACGCTACGTCGGCTGGCCTCCGATGACGACGACGATGATCGGGCTACGCACACCCAGAGTCGCCCGCCGGTCGCCTGGATTTGGGGCGGCGTCGCCATGCTGCTCGTGATCATCGTCGCGGCCGGCGTCTGGATCTTCTCGTTGCAGTCGGGAACCGGCCTCAACAGCAACGCCGCGATTGCGGTCCCCGCCGTCATTGGCAAAGACGTCGACGCGGGCACCCAGGCAATCAAAGATCTCGGGTTGGCCGTCTCGCAAACAACGAAGCCCAGCACCGATCCTGAATTCCCCGAGGGCACCATCATCGACGTGACGCCCAAGGCGGGCACCACTGTCGCCCCGGGCACGCAAATTTCGATTGTCGTCTCGTCTGGCCCGCCCCTGATTACCCTGCCGAGCCTGGTCTTCAAGAGCGAGGCCGACGCGCAGACCGCGATCACAGATCTCAAGCTTCAATACGGCACGACGTCGCAGAGCTACTCAGCGAGCGTTCCGGCCGGTGTGGTGATGGGGATCACTATTGGCGATGACCCAACGCTGGTCACCACGTCGACCCCGGTGAAGGGCAGCGCCACAATCAACCTTCTCGTCTCGAACGGGTTGGTGCAGGTTCCGGATGTCACTGGGCAGCCGTTCACGACCGGCCGATCGACACTCACCGGCGGCTCTCTCCAGCTCACTGTCGTCGCGCAACCGGACCCATCTTGCTCGGCTCAACAGATCGAGGACAAGACGATCATCGGGCAGTCGATCAAGGGCGACCAGCCGCAGAAGTCGACCGTCACGCTTCGCTACTGCTCCCCACCCTCGCCTTAAGTGCCAATCGCTGATAGGCGGGAACTCAGCCGAGTCGCACGAGCGGGCTGAGCTCTTTCGCGCGCTCCGCTGCCTCCGGAAGACCAGCGTCTGAGAGCCAGTTGCCGAGCATCCGGTAGCCCCCCTCGGTGAGCACCGATTCCGGGTGAAACTGCACGCCGAAGATGGGCGCCGAGCGATGGCGAAGGCCCATGATGACCCCGCCTTCGGTGCGAGCGGTGATCTCGAGCACATCCGGAACCGTTCCATCGACGACGGCGAGGGAGTGGTACCGGGTGGCGCGGAACGGCTGCGGGACTCCGTCGTAGAAGTCGCTCTCGTCGTGGCGAATCAGCGAGGTCTTGCCGTGCATGAGCTCGGTGGCGTGGGTGACTGTCGCGCCGAGGGCCTCAGCGATTGCCTGATGTCCGAGGCACACTCCGAGCAGCGGAGAGCCCGCCGCGAGCGCCGCATGAACGATCGGGATGGAGACCCCCGCGGCTGCCGGAGTTCCCGGGCCGGGCGAGATGAGCACCGCGTCGTACGCGGCAATCCGTGACCCGGCGTCGGCGGCGTCGAAAGAGTCGTTGCGCACCACCTCGGTCTCTGCTCCCAGTTGTTGGAGGTAGCCGTCAAGGGTGTACACGAAGGAGTCGTAGTTGTCGATTACCAGCACGCGGGTCATTGCGCCACCGTCACTTCTTGGGGTTCGACGAATTGCGCGACCCAAGGAAACACCCAGAACACGCACGCCGCGAGTAGGGCCGCGACGGCCACGAGCAGGATGAGCGTCCGCACCCACCAGGGTCCGGGCAGCACCCGCCA
>JBDTNW010000242.1:0-3533 GCA_039933575.1 Pseudolysinimonas sp.
CCGCAGGCTCCTCGCATCAAAGGAGGTCGGCTCCTCCATCGCGATGAGCGCCATCAGTTGAAGCAGGTGGTTCTGGATCACGTCCCGCGCCGCGCCGATGCCGTCGTAATAGCCGGCACGGCCACCGATGCCGATGTCTTCGGCCATCGTGATCTGCACGTGGTCGACATAGTTGGCGTTCCAGATCGGTTCGTACAACTGGTTCGCGAAGCGCAGCGCCAGGATGTTCTGCACTGTCTCTTTGCCCAGGTAGTGGTCGATGCGGAACACGCTGTCTGCAGGAAAGACACTTTCGACAACGTCGTTGAGTTCTCGCGCCGTCTTCAGGTCGGAGCCGAACGGCTTCTCGATCACGACGCGGCGCCAGGTGCCCGGCTTTTGGTCGGCAAGCCCCGAACGACGCAACTGCTCGGTCACCACGGGGAACGACTTCGGCGGGATCGACAGGTAGAACGCGTGGTTTCCCATGGTGCCGCGGTCGGCGTCGAGTTCGGCGAGGGTCACGGTCAGGCGGTCGAACGCGTCGTCGTCGTCAAACTCGCCAACCACGAACCGGATGCCGCGGCGCAACTGCTCCCACACCGTTTCGTCAAACGGAGTGCGCGCATACTTTTGCACGGCCTCCTTCACGACGATCTCGAAGTCCTCGTCGGTCCAGTCCCGTCGTGCGAAGCCGACCAACCCAAATCCTGGCGGCAGGAGCCCTCGGTTTGCGAGGTCGTAGACCGCGGGCATCAGCTTCTTGCGCGACAGGTCTCCGGTCACGCCAAAGATGACCAGAGCGCTCGGACCGGCGATGCGGTTGAGGCGCCGGTCCGAGGGGACGCGCAGCGGGTTGACCCCGGCGCGGATGTCGACGCTCATTGCGAGGCGAGCCCCAGCAGCCGTTCGCCGTCAGCCCGGATGTCGGTGAAAACGAGGGTCAGAACGGGGCGACCGTGATCGGCCAGCACACTCGCATCGCCGGCAGCCTGTGCACGGATGAATTGTCCGAAGGTGAACGGTCGATCCGGGATGGCCAGGTCGGCGGCTTCCGTACCGACGATTTGAAGGAACACACCGTTGGCCGGTCCGCCCTTGTGGTACTGACCGGTCGAATGCAAGAACCGTGGGCCCCATCCGAAGGTCACCGGTCGCTTGGTGCGAGCAGCAAGCAGCGCCCGCAGCTCTTCCAACTCAGGGTTCGCGATGCGGTCGAGGTAGGTGTGGATGGCGACATACCCATCGGCGGGCACTGTCGCGAGGAGGGCGTCAAGGGCGGCGTCCACGGTCGTGACGCCGGTGAGCGGGAGCTGCTGTGCCAGCACACCGATCGTGCCGTCGGTGAAGGTCGGATCGGCCGGGGGAGTCAGGTTGTCGATCAGTGCACGGGCAGCAATCTTCGCCGACTCCACATCGGGCTGGTCGAACGGGTCGATTCCGAGCAACCGCCCGGCGATCGCAACCGCATATTCCCAGGTCAGCAGTTGCGCGCCCAGAGTTCCGGCGATCTCGACTTCGCCGGGGTTCACCTCGTGGGTCGCGTGGGCGTCCTTCACGAGACGGATGACGAGCAGGTCGGCGAGATTCTCGTCCAGTTCCGGCGCATCGATCTCCAGCACGACCGGAAGCAGGCCCTTGCCTTCCTTGCCGGTTGACTCGGCAATCAGCTGCTCAACCCAGCCGCCGAAGCCGACGATGTGGGTACCGTCGGCGACGATGCCGATCTTGTCTTTGAGCGGACGCGTGCCGGCCAGGGCGGCGCCCAGGATGAGGCCGGGGTTCTCATCGTCATCTAGCGCGAGGCCGTAGCTGGCGGCATCCGCCTCGTCGAGCAGCTGCGCGATATCGACCCCCGCGAGACCGCTGGGGACGAGACCGAAGGCGGTGAGGGCCGAGTAGCGGCCGCCGACGTTCGGATCGGCGTTGAACACGCGGTAGCCGGCGGCGCGCGCAGCCAGGTCGAGAGGAGAAGACGGATCGGTCACGACCACGATGCGCTCGACGGGGTCGATACCGGCGGCGCGGAAGGCGGCCTCAAAGGCGCGCTTCTGGCTGTCGGTCTCGAGCGTGGACCCCGACTTCGACGACACCACGACAGCGGTGGCCTCGAGCCGCGGCTTCAGCGCCTCGGATACCTGCTGCGGATCCGTTGAGTCGAGCACAACCAGCTCGACGCCGTATGTGGCAGTGATGACCTCGGGCGCGAGCGACGAACCGCCCATGCCACACAGCACGATGCGGTCGACGCCAGCGCTGTTCAACTTCTCGCGCAGATCGACGATGTCGTCGACCAGGCCACGCGAGATTGCGACCGCCTCGGTCCAGCCGAGACGGGTCGATGCCTCATGCTCGGCGGCCGGGCCCCAGAGGCTCGAGTCCTGAGCGGTGATGCTGCCTGCTACGCCGTCGGAGATCAGTTGCGGAACGATGCGCTGCACCGCATCCGCTGCCGCTCCAGTCACCGCAATAGTGACGGTCACTTCGCCGCCTCGAGCGCGGCTGCAACTGTGTCGAGCAGCTCGTTCCACGAGACCGTGAACTTCTCGATGCCTTCGCTCTCGAGCAAATCGGTTACGTCGTCGTAGTCGACGCCAACAGCAGCCAAATCGTCGAGCACTTTCTGGGCCTGCGCGTACGAACCAGTGACGGCATCGCCGTGCAACGGAGCGTGGTCGAAGGTCGCCTCGAGAGTCTTCTCGGGCATCGTGTTGACGACACCATCGACGGCAAGTTCGGTCACGTACAGGGTGTCGGGCAGGCTCGGGTCCTTGACTCCGGTCGACGCCCACAGCGGACGCTGCTTGGTGCCGCCGGCCGCGAGAAGTGCAGTGGCGCGCTCGGCCGCGAACTCCTGCTCGAAGAGTTGGTAGGCGAGCTGCGCGTTCGCGACGCCTGCCTTGCTCTTCAAGGCGAGCGCTTCGGGGGTGCCAATCGCCTCAAGTCGCTTGTCGATCTCGGTGTCAACGCGCGACACGAAGAACGACGCAACTGAATGGATCGTTGAGAGGTCGATGCCGGCAGCCTTGGCCTTCTCCAGCCCGGCAAGGTAAGCGTGGATGACCGCGCGGTGACGTTCCAGGCTGAAGATCAGGGTGACGTTGACGCTGATGCCTGCAGCAGTGAGAGCGGTGATCGCCTCGAGCCCTTCGATCGTGGCGGGAACCTTGATCATGGCGTTGGGCTTGTCAACCTTGTCCCAGAGCTGGTGGCCTTGGGCGATCGTGCCAGCGGCATCGTGGGCGAGTGCTGGCTCGACCTCGATCGAGACGCGTCCGTCAACCCCACCCGAGGCTGCGTAAACCGGCGCAAAGATCGTGCAGCCTTGTGCGACGTCTTCCGTCGTGATCTGGAACACGGCGTCAGCAACCGAGGCCCCCGAGGCGGCGAGTTCGCCAACCTTCACGTCATACGCCTGACCCTTCGCGAGGGCGCCCGCAAAGATCGTCGGGTTGGTGGTGACGCCCACGACGTTGCGTTCGTCGATCAGCTTTTGCAAGCTGCCCGAGACGATGCGCTCACGGGAAAGGTCGTCGAGCCAGATGCTGACGCCG
>JBDTNW010000243.1:0-3519 GCA_039933575.1 Pseudolysinimonas sp.
GCGGCGGCGAACAGCTTGCTGTTGTAGCAGAGGCCCTCCGGTCCGATGTCGGTGCCGTAGCCGATGACGCGGCCCTTGGGGTCAGTCGCTTGACCGACCTTCCAGTCGACCCAGCGGCTGTCGATGTCACTTGCGCCGTAGTCGCGCAGGTCGGTGAAGGTGTCGGAGACCTCCATGACGGAGCCGAGCCAGCCTTCTTCGACGGCCTGGACGTCGGGCAGGCCACCAGAGGCCTGCTTCGTCTTCCAGTCGGTGAGCGCGTTGCCACCGGTGTCGATGTTGGTGGCCTTGATGGTGATGTTCGGGTGGTCCTTCTCGTACTGCGCGTACAGTCCGTCGAGGCCCATGGTCCCGAAGGTGGTCACGGTCAGTTCGATGGGCTCGTCAGGGGCGGCCGGCTGTGAACAGCCAGTCATGACGAGTGCGAGAGAGGCAGCGCCAGCAACGGCGACTACCGCAGTGCGTCGTGAGAGTCTCACGGTCACTCCTTTGTGTGCGTGGATGAGGGTTGTGTAACCCGTGGGAGCGGTCCCACGGCGGACCGTGGGAGCGCTCTCACGAACTGGCGTCACTGTAGACACAGCGCATCCACCGTGTCAACCACGTTCGGCTAACGATTGGTAAAAGTCCTGATCGGCAGGCTATTATTCGCCGGAGTATTAGCGGCGTGGCGCGACCGATTCGGGCTCTTCGGACTCCACAACTGAGAGCGACCCGGTGCCGGGCTCGATCATCGCGCCAGTCTGGTCTGCAGCTCGCTGTGCGAGCACCGCCGCGTCGTCATCGGCCGCCTCCTGCATCGCTGACTTCATGCGCAGCGGCGGCGCTTTGAGGAACCAGCTGAACACGAAGGCGACGAGGACGACGATCAGGCTGACCCAGAAGACGGTCACCGAGGCATTCGCGAAACCATCCAGGAAGGGTGCCTTCAGGTTCGGGTCGGCGCCGTTCAGGAACGACGTGTTTCCGTTGAGGCTGTTCCCGGCCGAACCACCGGTGCCGTTGGCGAGGGCATCCTGCACCTGGGGCACGATCTTGTCGACGATCGACGCACGGGTCGCGTCATCCGAGAGATCGACTCCGGCCGGAAGCTGCGCGATGATCGGGTTGACGATGTTGCCGTAGACCTGGGTCATGATTCCGGCGTTCTCAGGAGCCGACGACACCGCAGGGTCGAGCGCCGCATTCAGCGCATTCGTGAGCGTCTCAGTGCGACCAAAGGCGGCCTGGATGGTGTCCGGGATGCGCGCAAAGAGCACCGAGAACAGGATGGCGACGCCCAGAGTTCCGCCGATCTGCCGGAAGAACGTCGACGACGACGTCGCGACACCGATCTCCCGCGGGCCGACCGAGTTCTGGCTCGCAATTGTCAGCGTCTGCATGAGCTGACCCAAGCCGAGGCCGACAAACAGCATCCCGACCATCATGAACCAGATGGGCCGATCTGCCTCCGAGAAGGTGAACCAGAAGAACCCGACAGCCATGAACGCAGTTCCGATGGTCGGGAAGATGCGGTACCGGCCGGTGCGGGCAATGATCTGGCCGCTGACGATCGACGAGATCATCAGGCCGAGGATCATCGGCAGCAGCAGCAACCCGGTCTCGGTCGGAGTGGTTCCGTAAACGAGCTGCAGGTACAGCGGCACCGTCATCATGGCGCCGAACATGCCGAAGCCGACCAACACACCCAGCACGGTGACCATCGAGAACGTGGAGTTCTTGAACAGCCGCAGCGGGATGAGGGCGGCATCCCCCATGAGTCGTTCGATGACGACGAAGGAGATCAGACCGAATCCACCAACGAAGTAGCAGGCGAAGGCGAGCGGCGAGCCCCATCCCCAATCGCGTCCGTTCTCGGCGACCAGCAACAGCGGAACGAGACCGAGCACGATCGTGAGCGCCCCGAACCAGTCGATGCGCACGCTGTGGCGCGTGTGGGGCACGTGGAGGAAGCGCAGCACCAGGCCCAGCGCGACGATGCCGATCGGAAGGTTGATCAGGAACACCCAGCGCCATCCGGTGATGAAGAGGATCTCGGGGGTGCCGGCGAACAGGCCACCGATCAGCGGACCGAGCACGCTCGAGGTGGCGAAGACGGCGAGGAAGTAGCCCTGGTACTTGGCGCGCTCGCGCGGAGCGAGGATGTCGCCCATGATCGCGAGCGGAAGCGCCATCAGACCACCGGCGCCGAGACCTTGCAGGGCACGGTAGCCCGCGAGCTCGTACATCGAGTGCGCGAATCCGGCGAGTAGCGAGCCGGCCAGGAACAGCACGATCGCGATAATGAACAGGGGTCGACGCCCAAAGATGTCGCTGAGTTTGCCGTAGATCGGCGTCGCGACGGTCGAGGTGATGAGGTACGCCGTGGTGACCGAGGCCTGAAGAGCGAGGCCGTCAAGGTCGTCGGCGATCGTGCGCATCGACGTGCCGACGATCGTCTGGTCGAGCGCGGAGAGGAACATTCCGGCCATCAGCCCGACGATGATGAGGAGGATCTGCCGGTGCGAGAGCATCGGCTTCTGCGCTGAGGGCGCAGCGACTTCAGTGGCGGACATGGGTCCCGTTCGTGATCTGAGTGGCTGTGTGCAAAGAATATTGCGGAGACTGCAAATTTACTCCTTGTGCAGACACCGAGCAAACCGCGGCGCGCGAAACGTACGGCGAGTGATGCGTAAACTGACCCGGTGACTGGCGAACCTATGCTCCGCGTGCGACATCGGGGACCCACGAAAAGGCAGATCCGCAATCGCCGAATCGCAGTCGCTGTCGTCCTCGTGCTGTTCGTCGGTCTCGTTGCCGGCGCTATTTTCGTGTTCGCGCCGCGCGGAGGTTCGCCCGTCGCCGCTCCGTCGCAGACCCCGACCGCGACCGCGACCCCGACCCCGACGCCAACCCCAACCCCAACCCCGACCTTTCCGTTCGACGAGTACTCCCACGATGACCCGGCCAGCATTTGGGTGGTCGTGAACAAGACTCGGCCGCTCAACCCCGCCGACTACGCACCGCCGGATCTGGTCGTGGTCAACATCCCCGGCGGTGGGCAGCTGCGGGCGGACGCGGCCGCGGCCATGCAGTCGCTGCTCGCCGAGTTCACCGCCGAGACCGGCCTATCGATGTCGTCAATGTCGTCGTATCGCAGCTACAACCGGCAGGTGGATGTCTACGCCGGCTGGGTGTCATCGCTCGGTCAGGCGGGCGCTGATCAGACAAGTGCCCGACCCGGCTTCAGCGAGCACCAGACGGGCTGGGCGATGGATATGGGCGCGGTGCCCAGCACCTGCGCCGGCGACCAGTGCTTTGCGAACACGCCCCAGGGGCAGTGGCTCGCGGAGAACTCCTGGAAGTTCGGCTTCATCATCCGCTACCCCGACGGCAAGACGCCGATCACCGGATACGAGTACGAGCCGTGGCACGTGCGCTACATCGGGGTCGAAGCCGCGACCGAAATGCACGACACCGGCGTCACGACGCTCGAGGAGTTCTTCGGCTTCCCCGCAGCACCCGACTACACGGGGTGAC
>JBDTNW010000244.1:0-3515 GCA_039933575.1 Pseudolysinimonas sp.
GCCATGGGCTCAAGCTTAGGAGCGGGCGGAAGGCTCGGCCGACGAAGCTACAGTCTGAGGGACGACGGAGGCCGCATGGATGTCACGGGCTACAGCTACTTCATCGAGCGGCGGGAGAGCGACAAGCGCTGGCTCGCGACCGTTGAGGAATTTCCCGACCTCAGCGCTACGTCGAAGATTCACAACCGCGCTCTCAACGAGCTGCGGGATGTGGTCGCGGTCGAGATCAGGCGACGTCGGGCTGCTGGCGAAGCCGTGCCCGATTCGACTCGACCGCCGTCGGCGACGTCAACGTTCTTCAAGGACATCGGCCTTACCTGAGGTGAACGGGATACTCCCGTTCGACGTGACTACCAGTCGATGGTGCGGGTGGCGCCAATGAGGCAGTGGCCGGTCTCGAGGATCGCGCCGGTCGTCGAGTCGTAGCCGATGTTGCCGTACTGACCGATGAGGCATCCGCCGTTGATTTTGATCGAGAACGAAATGTTGTCGGCCGGGCCGTTGATCGCAGTGCGATCCGAGGTGACTTCCATCTCTGACTTGGGATAGCCGACCGCAACGAGGTTGTCGATGAACGACCGGCCGTCGAGCGCGCCACCGGCAGCAATTAGCTGCTGGTTGACGAGGTCAAAGTACGCCTTGTTGCTCGTCGCCGACCCGTCGAGATGAATCTCGGGAGTCGGGGGCGGTGCCGGGGACGCACTGGGCGCCGAAGACGAGGTCGGCGTCGGGGTCGGTGTGACGCCCCCGATGCAGCCCGTCAGCGCAAATGCCACGGCGAGCGCGACGAGTCCCGCCGGCGCGATCCGCATCCGCTACCCCGTCCCGACTCGGCGGGTTCACCGAGTCGGGACGATTGTACGTGGGGGTGGGCGCAGGAACGCTCAGAACGGAACGGGCAACTCCATGGGCCGCTTCGACCGCGCTTCGGCGAGATCGTCGACCACGGGCTCCGGGGCATCGGGTGCCGCGGGGATCGGTTCGGCGGCCGCGGCACTCGCCTCGGTGTCGGCTTCGGCGACGACCGCTGCCGTCGACCGGGTGAACGCCGACGTGCCGAACGTGAGGTCGTGGCCGAGGGAGTCGGCATCCACCTCGATCGTCGTGCCGGTCTTGTCGTCGGTCTGCCAGTCGCGGATACGCAGGCGGCCCGTCACGACGACGCGCTGACCCTTGAGCACCGACCCGATCACGTTGACCGCGAGCTGGCGGAAGGCGGTGATCGTGTACCAGTTGGTGTCGGCATCCACCCACTTCTGTTCGGATCGGTCGAACTTGCGCTGGGTGGAGGCGAGGCGGAACGAGGTGATCTGAAGCCCCTCGCTCGTGACGATGTGCTTGGGCGGCGTGGCGACCAGGCCGGTGAGAGTGATGGTGTCGGTCATGGGACTGCTCCTCATCTGGATGGAATGGCCCGGATGCCGGCCGCGCGCTCGTGCCGAGAGTGGTGCCGACATCCGGTTCTCCCATAGTTCGATCTGGGCCCAGACACAGCGACGCCCGGCACACGTTCTGCGGAACGGGGCCGGGCGTCACCGGTTGGGGAGGAGAGGCGGGGGTCAGTGCTCGCGAGCTCAGTGCTCGCGGAACTCCGGCCACTCGGAGCCCGTCGGGAGCGTCGCGTGAAGCGCACTCTTCGCGACCTCAAGCGTCGGGAAGTCCCGCGCGGGCGAATCGTCGAGCAACTGCAGACGGAAGCCGTCGTCAGTGCGATGGATGGAGCCCAGGGCTCCGGCCGGACCGAAAGCGATCCAACGCTGACCAGTCATCATCGTGTTTTCAGACATAGTTCGACGGTAGCTCGGGTTCACCGCAAGCGAAAGGATGCCCAGGAGCTACCCAGTCCTAGGCTGTGTGCGTGCCCGAACCCATCACCGTCTACACAGCTGCTTCCGACCGCTACGAGCGGATGTCGTACGAGCGGGTCGGACGCAGCGGCCTGAAGCTGCCCGAGATCTCCCTCGGGCTGTGGAACAACTTCGGCGACGATCATCCGATCGCCACGCAGCGCGCGATTCTGCGCCGCGCATTCGACCTCGGCGTTACCCACTTCGATATCGCCAACAACTACGGCCCGCCTGGGGGAAGTGCGGAGAAGAATTTCGGCCGCGTCTTCGCCGAAGATTTTCGTCCGCACCGCGACGAGCTGATCGTGTCGTCGAAGGCCGGCTACGACATGTTCGCCGGGCCCTATGGCGAATGGGGTTCACGCAAGTACCTTCTCGCCTCGCTCGACGCGTCGCTCACGCGCACCGGGTTGGACTACTTCGACATCTTCTACTCACACCGGCCCGATCGCGAGACCCCGATCGAAGAGACCATGGGTGCGCTCGCCCACGCCGTGCGCAGCGGCAAGGCGCTCTACGTCGGTATCTCGAACTACGACCCTGAGCAGACTCGGGCCGCCGCGGCTGCGCTGAAGGCCGAGGGGGTTCCGCTGCTCATCCACCAGCCGCGGTACAACATGTTCGACCGCCACATCGAAGACGGTCTATTCCCGGTACTCGACGAGCTCGGCGCCGGCAGCATCGTCTTCTCGCCGCTCGCGCAAGGGATGCTGACTGACCGCTATCTGGACGGCATCCCGTCGGATTCGCGCGCCGCGGAAGGCCGTTGGATCAGCGAGAAGAACATCTCGCCGGCGTACCTCGAGCACGCTCGCGCCTTGAACGAGATCGCGAAGGGTCGCGGGCAGACCCTCGCCCAACTCGCGCTCACCTGGGTGCTGCGACACCCGCAAGTCACGAGCGCCCTGATCGGCGCGTCGAGCGTGCGGCAACTCGAGTCGAGCGTCGGTGCGCTCGAGGCCCCGAAACTGACGGATGCCGAACTCGCCGCAATCGAACCGCACGCCGTGCCCAGCGGCGGCAACTAGCAGCACGTGGGATACCTCTACGCCCTCCTCGGGGCTCTGCTGTTCGGCGCGAATGGCAGTCTTGCGAAACTGCTCGTCAACGGCGGCCTGAGCCCGACGCAACTCACCCTGTTCCGCAGCCTGGGCACGGCGGTATTGGCCGGTGTCATCCTGCTAATCACCGACCGCGCGCAGTTTCGGCTCAAACCCCGGCAACTCGCGGTGATGGCCGTCCTGGGAATTGCAGGAGTCGCTCTGCTTCAGGCGAGCTACGCCGCCGCACTTGGCCTTCTGCCGGTGGGCATCACTCTCTTGATCGAGTACACGGCCGTGCTGATGGTCGCGGTCGTGGCATTTGTCTTCTTCAAGGAGCGCGTGAGGGCCCGTCTCTGGGTCGCGATCGGCCTCGTGCTTCTCGGCCTCACCGCAGTCGCGCGCCCGTGGGAGGCACGCCTCGACCCGCTCGGCGTGGTGTTCGCCCTCGTCGCGGCAGTCACGCTCGCCCTCTACTTCATCGTCGGAGAACGCCAGGTCGGCCGCACCTCGCCGCTCGCTGTCGCGTTCTGGACGATGCTGTTCGCCACCGCGTTCTGGGCCCTGTTCAGTGGGTGGTGGAACCTCGATCCCGGCATCTTCTCGAAGCCTCTGGATGTCGGCGGCC
>JBDTNW010000245.1:0-3493 GCA_039933575.1 Pseudolysinimonas sp.
ATCCAAGGGCACCGTGACCGTCGTCTCGTCGAGGTTGCCGCCCATCGACGTCCAGATCAGGCTCTGGGTGTAAAACGGCTGAAGGTCGGCATCCACCTCTTCGTTGGTGTGGGACGTCTCGGTGGTGGTCTGGCCCGATCCTCCTCCGGTACCGAAGTTGAACGGGAAGCATCCCGAGAGCACGAGGGCTCCTGCAGCGAGAACTGCGGCGAGCGGAACAATTCGGCGGATTGACATGAGCACCCTTTCGCAACCGTTGTCAGCCTAACGAGTCCACACCAGGGCATAATTGTCAGTCAGCAATACTGCTGATAGCTTTCGGCTGAGGAGTGAAGATGACCAGTGTTCTGGCTGCGGACCGCATCGCCCGGCTCAAGGAGGTCATCCAAGCTGACCTCGACCAGGGTCTCTACTATGGCGCCGCCATCAAGATCGGCCGCGGCGGGGAACTCGTTGAAGATTTTGCACTCGGTTCCGCAGATGCGGGTGGTTCGAGTCCCCTGACTACCGACTCCGTATTCAGCGTGTTTTCCGCAACCAAGGCGTTCATCAACATCCTCATACTGCGCGCCATCGAGCGCGGTCAATTCGCCCTCACCACTCGCATGACGGAGCTGGTGCCCGAGTTCGACGGCGCCCCGCGCGACCGTGCCACGATCTTTCACTTCCTTACCCACACGACAGGGCTGCCGAGCGTATGGGAACCCAAGGCGGGCGAGCTCTACGACCGCCTTGAAGACTCTGCTCGGTTGGTCTGCGCCTACGTGCGCGGCAGCGTCGAACCCGGCACTCGTTGCGACTACTCCCCGATGGCGAACCACGTCCTGCTCGCCGAAGCATTACGACGCACCGACCCGCAGGGTCGAAGCATCGACGAGATCCTCCAGCAGGACCTTTTCGACCCCCTCGGGATGTCGGACACGCGGATGGGCATCCGTCCACACATGCGTGACCGGCACGTCGTCCCCGACATGCGCGGAATCCTGCCGATCACCCAACGGTCTCGCGAAAACGACGACGACTACGGCATTTTCATCGCCGAGCACAACGAAGCCACCTGGTGCGGCGCGGCCTCCACGACGGCGGACCTTCACCGTTTCGCGCAGATGCTCCGCAACGGTGGCCAGCTGGGAGAGGTTCGCATCCTCTCCCAGCGCAGCCTTCAGCTGGCGCGGCAGAACTGGACGGGCGACATGCCGAACGAGTTGTACCGTGGCGTCGCGCTCCGCGCCGGCTATCCGGCGCCGCCCGCGTATCTCGGGTTGGGCTTCAACCTCCGCGGCACCGAGATCGTGCGCCATCAACTGGGAACCTTGACCTCCCCCCACACCTTCGGAAACTACGGGGCTGGCAGCGTGCTCTACTGGGTCGATCCCGAACTCGATCTGACCTTTGTCGGACTCACGGCCGGCCTCCTGGATCAGGCCCGCAACATCGACCGGTTTCAACGGCTCTCCGACCTCGTCGTCGGCGCCGCATTGTGACCTCGGTTCAGCTACGCCCTCATCGGAGGTGAGGGAACCCGCATTGGGTTCAGCCGACGCGACGCCCACCGTCGACGAAGACCGTGCTGCCTGTGGTGAACGACGACGCGTCGCTCGCCAAGAACAGTGCGGCATTGGCCATATCAGCGGGTGTCCCGATGCGACCCACCGGAAGCACATCAAGCATCGACTGACGAAACACCGGGTCGAGGTAGCGCGTGGCAGAAAGTGGGGTGTCGGTCGGGCCGGGGCACAGATTGTTCACCCGAATGCCGTACTGACCCAGTTCCGCAGCCGCGTACTCGGTGACCGTGCGCACCGCCGCCTTGCTCGCCGCGTAGGCGGTGCTCGGCATCCACACTCGTTCCGCGACGACCGAGGTGACGTTGACGATCGAGCCGCCAACCCCCGCCGAGACCATGCGCGCCGCCGTGCGCTGCAACAGGAAGAAAGTTCCTCGGGCGTTGATTCCGTGGGTGCGATCCCACAGCTCTGGGGTGACCTCGAGAAGGTCGGAGTGTCCGCCCACGCCCGCGTTGTTGATCAAGATGCGCGGGGGGCCGAGTTGCGCCTCGATGAGCGCCAGTGCCGCCTCCTGGGCGCCGAGGTCAGCAATGTCAAGCACAATGGCGGCGGCCCGTCCACCATCGGACGTGATACGGGCGGCGACCGATTCCGCCGCGGAGGCATCGCGGTCGAGCACGGCCACGATGGCTCCCTCATGAGCGAAGCGTTCGGCGATCGCCTCGCCGATTCCGCTCCCGCCCCCGGTGACAATCGCCACCCGGCCCTCGAGCGGACGCCCCGCCGGGTCGGTCGTCACGCGGACCCGAAGTATGCCCGCGTGATCGCAGACGAGCTCTCGAGCTCCGCGCGGGTCCCGGAGAATGCCACCCGACCCCGTTCGATGACGATTCCACGAGTCAATAACGGAAATGCTTCGGCCGCATTCTGCTCAACGAGCACCAACGTGAGATCGCCACGCTTGTGGAGGTCGGCGAGAAGGTCAAAGATGCGTTGCACGACAACGGGGGCAAGGCCGAGTGACGGCTCATCAAGCAGCAGCAATCGCGGCTCGCACATGAGCGCGCGTCCGAACGCGACCATCTGCTGCTGACCACCGCTGAGGCTGCCGGCAGGCTGGCTCAAGCGCTCCGCAAGCTCTGGAAATACGTCGAGGATGCGCTCCAGATTGCGCTGTTGGAAAGCCCGCCCCCGGCGATAGGCACCCATCAGCAGGCTGTCGCGTACCGAAAGGCTTGCAAACATCCTTCTGCCCTCGGGGACGAGCCCGATGCCGAGACCCGGTCGATGGTGGGCGCGCAACGCCATGAGGTCGGTGCCGTTGAAGGAGATCGACCCTTTCACTGACGGCGGCTGAAGCCCGGCAATCGCGCGCAGAATTGTGGTCTTGCCCGCGCCGTTTGATCCCAGGATGCCGAACAGGTCGCCATCCTCAACGGTGAAAGCGACGTCGTGTAGCACCACGCTGTCGCCGTAGCGTGCGCCGAGATCGTCCACAACTAACATCACTTGCTCCGCTTCTTCTCGGCGCGGCCCAGCCAGGCCTCCGCGACATCGTCCCGCGCGAGTACGTCGCTGGGAGCACCCTCGGCGATCAGCTGGCCGTGGTGCAGCACGACCAGACGATCGCACAGGCTGCGCACCACCTGAATGACGTGCTCGACCAGCATCACGGTGATGCCCTCGGCGGGAAGCCCCTTGATCGACGCCGTGAGTGCATCCGACTCGTCGGGGGTGAGGCCGTTCATCATTTCGTCGAGCAGCAGGAGCTTGGGGCGGGCGGCAATGCCGCGCGCGATCTCAACCCGCTTTCGATCGGCGAGGGCGAGCGCCGAGACGGGCGTTCGCCGTTCGGCCCTGAACCCCGCGATGTCGAGGGCTTCGGTCGTCGCGATCAGCGCCCGGCTGTGCGAGCGTTCGTGCGAGCGCGCAGCAACCAGGACGTTCTCCTCGGCGGTCATGGTGCCGAATAGGCGCACCTTCTG
>JBDTNW010000246.1:0-3488 GCA_039933575.1 Pseudolysinimonas sp.
ACCCTCGGATCGTGACCGGTCCGCTCGACACCCGCCTTCTGACGGCGCTCGGTGCCCGGGTCGCGCCGCAGTTTCAGAAGGCTTTCGGGTTCGAGACTGTCGGCGATCTGTTGGCTCACTACCCGCGCCGATATGCGGTGCGGGGAGAACTGACTCCGCTGGATGCGCTGAGGATCGGCGACTCGGTTGTTGTCGTGGCCGAGGTGCGCAGCATCTCGTCGCGCGAGATGCGTCAGCGCAAAGGCAAGCTCATCGAGGTCGTCATCACCGACGGCACCGGCACGCTGCAACTGACCTTCTTCAGCCCGCGCGCCGCGTATGCGCTGAAGCCCGGGATGCGGGCGATCTTCGCGGGCAAGGTCGGCGCCTACAACGGCGTGCGGCAGCTCGCGCATCCGGTGTACGAGCCGTTTCCCGACGAGCTCGAAGCCGACTCCGAAGCGGCCCGTGCCTGGGCGCAGCGACCGATGCCGATCTACGCGGCGACTTCGGCTCTCGACGGGCAGAAGATTCGGGATGTCATCTCCGGAGTGCTCGACACCCTGCCGCCGCTCGACGACCCGGTGCCCCCGAACGTGCGGGAGGAGCGCAAACTGCTCGGCTTCCGGGAGGCGTTGCAACTCATCCACGTGCCGGCGACCGAGGCGGATTGGCACAACGCGCAGCTGACCCTGAAGTTTCACGAGGCACTCGTTCTCCAGACCAGCCTGTTGAAGCAGCGTGCCGAACGGCGTTCCGAGTCGGCGGCCACCCGGTTGCCGGGGAAGGCGTTCGCGGAGTTCGAGACCCGACTGCCGTTCGTTCTGACTTCTGACCAGGTCACGGTGGGGGAGTCCATCGCCGCAGATCTGGCGTCGGGAATCCCGATGAACCGTCTCGTGCAGGGTGAGGTCGGGTCGGGCAAAACCCTCGTGGCTCTCCGCGCGATGCTCGCGGTGGCCGACTCGGGCGGGCAGTCGGCCTTTCTGGCGCCGACCGAGGTGCTCGCCGGGCAGCATCTGCGCTCGATCGTCGCGACCCTCGGCCCCGACCTCTCCGCGCGACTGCGGCCGACACTCATCACCGGGCAGTTGCCGATCGCCGACCGGCGGCGCGCTCTGCTCGCCAGTGCGTCGGGCGGGGCATCCATCGTCGTCGGCACTCACGCGCTGCTCGGCGACCAGGTGCAGTTCGCCGAACTTGGGCTCGTTGTCGTCGATGAGCAGCACCGCTTCGGCGTCGAGCAACGTGAGGCCCTGCGCTTGAAAGGCCGGGAAGGCGCCCCGCCGCACGTGCTCGTGCTGACGGCCACGCCGATCCCGCGCACTGTCGCCATGACGGTATTCGGCGACCTCGACGTGTCGACCATCGCCGAGTTGCCCAAGGGCCGGCCTCCGATCGAGTCGCACGTCGTGGCGCTTGCCGAGCATCCCGGCTGGATCGGTCGCGTCTGGGAACGTCTCGCCGAAGAACTCGAGAAGGGTCACCAAGGCTTCGTCGTCTGCCCGGCTATCGACGCGAAGACTGTCGAAGACGACACCCCGACCCCGGATGGTGCCGACGAAGGGCTGCCGCCGCCGGCCGCCGTAATCGCGACGCTCGCCGAACTTCAGACCCACCCTCGGCTCAAGGGGAAGCGCATCGAGGCCCTGCACGGGCGGATGTCATCCGACGAGAAGGATTCAACGATGCGGGCGTTCGCGTCCAGAGAGATCGATGTGCTGGTCGCCACCACGGTGATCGAGGTCGGGGTTGACGTGCCCAACGCCTCGACGATGGTCGTGCTCGACGCCGACCGGTTCGGCATCGCCCAGTTGCACCAGTTGCGCGGGCGGGTCGGCCGCGGAACCGTGCCGGGGCTGTGCCTGTTCGTCACGCACGCCGAGCCGCTCTCGCTCGCGCGGGAACGGGTGGATGTCGTTGCCGCCACTCTGGACGGCTTCGAACTCGCGCAGGCCGACCTCGAATTGCGCCGCGAGGGCGATGTTCTGGGCGACTCCCAGTCGGGCGGCCGGTCGTCGCTGAAACTCCTGAGGGTCACGCGGGACGCGAAAGTCATCGAGGAAGCGCGAGCTGTGGCAGAAAGCATCCTGGATGCCGATCCATCACTGAAGGATCACCCGGCGCTCAACGATGCATTGGAACGCAGGCTCGATGAGACCGAACGCGCCTTCCTCGGCAAGAGTTGACGTGTCTGTGGTCGCGGGTCGCGGTTGCCGGTCACATCGGTTCGCTAGGGTGAGCTCGTGAGCCGGATCGCTGTCGTCCCGGGGTCGTTCGATCCGGTGACTCTTGGGCACCTCGACGTGATCGAGCGTGCGGCCGGCCTCTTCGACGAACTGCATGTTCTCGTGGTGCACAACCCCGCGAAGACGGCTCTGCTGCCGATCGCACAACGGGTGTCGCTCATCCAAGAAGCGATCGTTGAAGCCGGTCTGCCCGCCAACATTGTCGTCACGTCGTGGTCGGTCGGGCTCCTGGTCGACTACTGCACGGATGTCGGGGCCAGCGTGCTGGTGAAGGGCATCCGGTCGCAGATCGATGTGGCCTACGAGACTCCGATGGCGATCGTGAATCGCAATCTGGCCAGAGTCGAGACGATCTTTCTGCTGCCCGACCCGGCCCACGCGCACGTCTCGAGTTCGCTGGTGCGGCAGGTGGCCTCGCTGGGTGGCGATGTCGCACCCTACGTTCCGCGGGTTGTGGCGGACTTCCTGCAGAAATCCGGCTAGTTTTCCCCAGCGAAGTCCTCAATGTTTCCTGGCACGCAAGAGCTGATGATGGATGCGTTGCCCCGGCTCCCGCCGCTGGTTATAACCGATACCTGCGCCTCGATGTACGCAGCATCCGGGTCGGCGGGTGTGCCCTTGAGTTCTAAAACGCCATCCCCAATCCCGGTGCGGTCGACCGTGACGTCGAGACCAAGGCCGTCCCACTTCTCGGTGAGGTAGTGGATCTGGTCGTCGGTCAACGCCGCGGCTTCAGGGTTCGTGAGCACGACCTTCCAGAACACACCATCTGCACCGCCGTCGCGAACCTGGCATTCTGACGGCCCGAAGTGGTAAAAGCTGAAATAGCCGTCGCCGAGCGCATCACGCGTCACCTCGAGGATCTGCGCGACGCGCAATCCGAGGTGATCGGCGCTCTCGGTGGGCGCGGGCTGCGCGCAGCCGGCCAGAACCAGGGACGCCGCAGCGACCGTCATTGCGAGGAACATTCGGGATCGGCGCACGTGGCGAGTGTATCGACACGAAAACCGCCCCTCGTTTGTGGGGAGGACTTTTCGTGCCGCCGGGCCTAAAGTCAGAACACGAGTTCGGGGGGACTCGCTCGATCTGCGGATCGCGAACTGCAACGACCGGGAGCTGGCACCATGCGCGATCCGATGAGTGACGGCTCGAGGATCTGATGGTCAATCCGACCCGTGTGGTCACCGACGCTCAGGCCGACGGCCCGCCTTCGGTGGTACGGCAGCAACCACTGCCGAGCACTGCCGGCTGGGCGAGCGC
>JBDTNW010000247.1:0-3486 GCA_039933575.1 Pseudolysinimonas sp.
CCCTCGAACAGCCACGCTGTGTGATTGTAGACAATAATGTCGCCGTGGGAGTTTCTGAGTGAGTGCCGTGGAACGGTCGGACACCGATCGACCAGACCCCTCGGTGACCGATGCCATCCGCGCGGCCATCGTGAGCGGCGAGTTCGCGCCGAACCAGCGCTTGATCGAAGCGGACCTCACGGGCAGTCTCGGAGCCAGCCGCACCTCGATTCGTTCCGCTCTGTTCGAGCTAGCGACCGAGGGACTCGTCGATCGCCTGCCGAACCGGGGCGCCCGGGTTCGTTCAGTTTCGCTGGACGAGGCGGTGGAAATCCTCGAGGTTCGGATCGCGGTCGAGGGACTGTGCGCAGCCAAGGCCGCCGAGCGAATCAGCGACAGCGAAGTTGACGAACTGAAGTCGCTGCGTGCGGCACTGATCGAATCGGTGAGCGCGGGCGATCTTCTCGAATACTCACGCCTGCACCAGAACCTCGACCGTCGCATTCGGGAGATCAGCGCCCAGGCGACGGCGGTCGGCATCATCGAGCGACTGCGCGCGCAGAGCGTGCGCCACCAGTTCCGGCTGTCTTTCCAAGCCGGGCGGGCTCGGGTGTCGGTTAATGAGCACGTCGCCATCATCGACGCACTGATCGACCGGGATCCCGTCGCCGCTCAGGCCGCGACCCGCGAACACCTGGTGAGCGTCATCCAGGCGCTGCGGAGCCTGACCTGACGACCGCGCGCGGCTACTCGCCCACCGGTGGGGTGCCGTGCGTGTGGAAGGTTGAGATCGTCTTCATCCCCCACGCCTGACCTTTCGCGCGCTCCGCCTCGCTCCACTCGATCGTGCGCCAGTCCGGCGCGAGCATGAGCCGTGCCCCCGCGTTCGCAAACTCGATCCGGTTGCCGCCGGGTTCGTAGACGTAGAGGAAGAAGGTCTGCTGGATCGCGTGCTTGTGCGGACCGGACTCGATGTGGATGCCGTTCTCCAGAAAGATGTCGGCGCCCTTCAAGATGTCTTCGCGGGTGTCGGTCGCGAAAGCGATGTGATGCAGGCGACCCGTGCTGCCGGTGTTATCGGCGGAGTAGACAAGGTCGTAGGACTTGTTCGTGAAGTGGAACCACTGAGCTGAGATCTCGCCGGAGTCGAGGCGGATCTGCTCGGTGGGTTCCCCGCCGAGGGCCTGTTCGATGAACACGCCGTTCTCCTCGACGTTCTTCGCGAGGTAGTTCACGTGGTCGAGCCGACGGGCGTTGATCCCGAATCCGGGGAAACGGTCTGCCTGGTTCTTCAACGCGGGACCCTCGCCCTCGGGTGCCGTGAACCATTCGGTGTCGTAGTAGATCTCCATCGAGTGGCCGTCGGGATCGGTGAATGCGAAACTGCGGCCGACCCCCTGCTCGCCGTCTTTCCAGCCGACCCCGCGGCCGGCATCCTCGATCGCCTTGACCCGCCTCTCGAGAGCCTCGGGGCTTGCCGCCCTGAGTGCGACCCGCCCGACGCCCGATGCCGGGGAGGCGGTGAGTTTCAGGGTGTACTTCTCGTAGTCGTCCCAAGCGTGGAGGAACACCGAGTCTCCGTCAGCCGCGACTTCGCGCATACCCAATAGCTGGGTGAAGAACCATCGGCTTCGGTCGAACTCGGAGGTCAGCAACTCGATGTGCCCCAGGTGGGCGATATCGCCGAAGGCCGGTGTTCTCATCGTGAATCCTGTTCTGTGAGGTGGGTCAACTCGCGCGCGGAAAGACGACGCCGTCGAAGAGCTTGCGGGCGGTGCGCAGGTTGCCCGACGCGATGACCTCGGTGCCCTCCATGTCGATCACGACATCGAGATGACCGGAGGGATGCTCGATGCGGAACTCGTGACCCGGAGCCGGGAGGCGGGCGAGCTCGTGCCCAACGGCGCCGGGAATCGAAACTCCGGCGGCGACGGTGAGAGCTCCCAAGACACCGATCGAGGTGTGCACCTTCACGGGCAGGAAGCTGCGGGTCGCGATGGCACCATCCTCGAGCGGTGCGGAGAGCAGCACGACCTTAGGCACCGTCGCCTTCGACACATCGCCCATCCCCATCGCGAGAGCGGCCGCGATGCGGATCGCGTGCAGACGCTCGTTGAGAGCCACGTTGCCTTCGAGCTGATCCGGCGACTCGGTTCCCGAGAGGTTGAGGTCGGCGGCGGCGATCAGTACCGTCGGCATTCCGTTGTCAACACACGTGACGGCAACGCCTTCGATGATGTCGCGCACGTTGCCGGTCGGCAGCAGCGCCCCAGTCGATGACCCGGCCGTGTCGGCGAAGTCAATCCGCACAGCGGCTGCCGTCCCGGGGACCCCGTCGATCGAGGTGTCGCCGCGATAGTCGGGCGACCCACCCGGTGTGGGGAAGGTCGCGACCGCGATCGAACCCGAGTTCACCATCCGGATGCGCACGGTCGTCGTGTCGCCGCCCGCCGCCACGAGGCCCCGCTCGACCGCGAACGGTCCGACCCCGGCCACGATGTTTCCGCAGTTCTGGCGGTCGGTCACGATCGGCTCGTTGACGAGAACCTGAAGGAAGAGGTAGTCGACGTCGGTGGCAGGGTCAGTCGAACGAGAGATCACCGCGACCTTGCTGGTGAGCGGATCCGCGCCGCCGATTCCGTCGATTTGTCGCGGATCGGGGCTGCCCATGATCGCGAGCAACAGCCGGTCACGCTCGACGGGATCCGCGGGCAGGTCCTCAGCGAGGAAGTAGGCTCCCTTGGAGGTCCCACCGCGCATCAGCATGCAGCGGATGCCGTCAGAACTGGGCATCGGACGCCTTCAGGTACTCGACCCCAAGGTCAGCGAGCACGCCGCGCAAACTGTTGCGATCGAGGCTCAACTCGCCGTTCTGATAGGCGAGTCTCGCTTCTGACTCCTTGAGCGTTCGAGCCTCGGAGGCGGTGATCGCGGTCTCAACGGACTCCCGTGCGATGCACAGCACGCCGTCGTCATCGGCCACCACGGCATCGCCCGGATGGATGACGACACCGCCCACCGTGATCGGGACGTTGACGGCACCCGCGGTCGCTTTCACGGTCCCTTGCGCATTCTGAGCACCTGCCCAGACCGGAAATCCCATCGCCCGCAATTCAGCGACATCCCTCACGCCGCCGGTGGTGACCAAGCCCCGCACCCCGCGGTGCCGCAGGGCGGTGGCGAACAGCTCACCGAACGATCCGTCGAGAGAGGGCGACACCGTCGTAACGACGAGGATGTCGCCGGGGCGGCACTGCTCGACGGCGGCATGGATCATGAGGTTGTCGCCCGGCCAACTCAGCACGGTGACGGCTGCGCCGGCGATGCGGGCGCCATCCTGAATCGGGCGAAGGCTCGTGCCGACCAGCCCGGTGCGACCATTTGCCTCGTGAACAGTGGCGACGCCGAAGGTGGCGAGCGCGTCGAGCCGGTCGAGGGGTGTACGCGGCGGATCGGTGACGACGACAGTTCTCATTCCAAGACATCCGTCACTTGCGGGTAGTACCG
>JBDTNW010000248.1:0-3479 GCA_039933575.1 Pseudolysinimonas sp.
GTCGAGCTGCGCCTCAGGCAACGTGTAGGTGCCTTCGTACTCGATCGGGTTCATCGTCGCCGCAACCAGGAACGGGGCCGGCAGTTTGCGGGTGACACCGTCGGCCGAGACCTGCCGCTCTTCCATGGCCTCGAGCAGTGCCGACTGCGTTTTGGGAGGCGTGCGGTTGATCTCGTCGGCGAGCAGGATGTTGGTGAACACCGGCCCTTCGCGAAACTCGAACTCGCCCGACTTGGGGTCGTAGACCGCGGAGCCGGTGATGTCACCCGGCATCAGGTCGGGCGTGAACTGGATGCGTTTGGTATCGAGGTTCATCGACTGGCTGAGCGTGCGCACCAGCAGGGTCTTGGCGACACCGGGCACACCTTCGAGCAGCACGTGACCGCCGGCGAGCAGGGCGATCATCAGGCCGGTCACGGCGCCGTCTTGCCCGACGACGGCTTTGCCGACCTCGGTGCGAACGGCGACCAGCGCGTCGCGCAGTTTGGAATCGCCGGCGGGGGCGGGTCCAGCAGCTGCGGGGCCAGCGGGCGCGGCGGCGGGTGGGGTGTCGGTCATGTCAGCCAATCTATTGAGAACGGGCAGGACTTCTAGGAGCGGGCGATCTTGGTGACTTCCGCCTCAAGGCGGAGGAGTTCGTCGGAGAGCTGCACGAGGGCTGCGTCCGTCGGCGGTACGGCGCCGATCAGCAGGCCAGCCACCTCGGCGCGTGGGCGGCGTACCAGTGCGGCCACGGTATCCACAACCTCGTCAACCGACGAGCGGCGGGGGAGCCCGCACACTATTGCGAGTCGCGCGATGGTTCCGATGCGCAGTGAGTCGAGGGCGTGGCCGCGGGCGCCCGCCCGTTCGTAGAGGCGCGCCCGACCTTCCATCGTCTCGTTGGAGCGCACGATCACCGGCAGCTTCTCGGCGACCAGCGGGCCAAACCGACGTGCCCGCCAGAATGCGACGGCCAGCAGCAGCACTCCGCCGAGGATCAGCAGCGGCGTCAACCACGGTGGGGTAAGGCTCTGCGCGCTGACCGACCCGTTGCCGGCGTCGTAGTCGCTGTAGTCGGGCAGGTACCAGATCAGATTTGGGACTTCGCCCAGGATGTTGAGGGCGAATGCCGCGTTACCTGACTCGAGGATTGAGCCGTTCGTGAACGCCCCCGAAAAGCCCACGATCGTCACCTGATCGCCCTGGGTCGTGGTCTGGATCGCGGCGTAGGTGTCGGCTGCGTACTGGTAGCAGCCGACCACGTCGTTCTTGGCGTTCGAGACGTCGTACCCGTACGACGAAATGGTCACGGCTCGCGCCTGCTTCGCCGCGAAAAGGGTGCAATCGGTCGGGATGCGGCCGTAGGTTCCGTTCGATTCGAGCACGACGCCGGGCGCGTAGTCGGCGAGTTCGTCGTCGAAAGGGTCGAGCACGACGACGCGGTGGGCCTGATGCAGCAACATCTGGCGCTGCTGGGACCCCAGCAGTTCGTAGTAGTCGTAGACGACGATCGTCGTGGTGTCGGGGTCAGCGGTCGCGTCGCGCACCTCGGCGAGCGTTGTCGCGGAGGTCACCCTGACGCCCTGATTGCCGAGCACGTGCACCAGCGCTCGAGCGCCGTCCGGGCTTCCGGAGGTGGGCGAGAGGTAATCGTCGCCGCGGGCCGGAGGGCGGGTCACCGCAAACACGACGATCGCGACGATCGCGACCACGACCAGGGCGACGATGCCGATCACGATCGGACGCGCTGAACGAGTGGTCGTCGCGCGAGCGGAGGTAGGGACCGCGGGGGGCGCAAGCGTCATCGCGACCTCGATGCGGGTGCTGGCGCGGCCGCCACGTCGTCGAAGGCATCGACAGCTCGCACCGCGGGCTTGCGTGCCCCCCGCAGTTCGGCGGCGAGGGACGACATCCGCTCCCACTCTTCTGCGCTGCCGACGCGTCCGAGGTAGCGCACGCCGTCGAAGACTGCTGCCGCGACGACGAGACGTTCGGTCGTCGCGGGGAAGACCGCTCCAGCTCGGCGGCCGAAGTCGCGCGCCGTGGTTCCCGGGAAGGTGTGCACGATGCCGCGCTCGGCCAGATCGCGGGCCATCGCGCGGAAGGCCTCGACGACGGCGCTCGTGTAGTCACCGACCGCGGCGGCCTTCTCTGCGGCGGTGCGAATCGAAACGGCACTGCGATCGTCATCCTCACCGAACAGATCACCCGTGACCTTGCTGCGGCGGCGCAGCCGGGGTAGCCCAAAGATCCAGAAGGCGACACCCAGAATCGCGATCAGGATGACGATGCCGATCACGACGCCGACGGTTCCGCCGGTGTTCACGACTTCCCCGGGAGCTCGCGGTGTCGAAGGGAAGTTCCACCAGTCAGGTTCGGCGGGCGGCGCGATGGTGTTCCCGAGTTCCTGCTGCAACCATTCGCGGGCCTGATCGTCGCCGGGATCCACCGGCACATCTGTCGGCAGGCCGGCGATCATGCTGCACCCCCGCCCGGGAACGGGTCGGCGACCTTGACGCCGCGTTGGCGGTCATCGACGTAGCGCGCCAAAGCCAGGTCGAGACCCTCCCGGCGCATCCGGGCATCGAGGTAGAGCAGGGCGCCGACGCCGCTCTGGAGCACCAGACCGAAGGCGCCGATAACGGTGGCCACCATGGTCGTGACAACGGTCGAGACCGTGTCATAGATCGCGGAGTCGGCCTGCGTCCCGCCGTTGGGGAAGAGCAGCGGGAAGACCAAACTCAGCAGGAATTGAACCGGTTGGGCGAGCACCACGCAGGCGATGCCGACGATCAGCCAAATCAGAAACTGCTGCCCGAACAGGCGCCAGGATGCTCCGCGCGACAGGCTCCACGACCGCGCGATCGCGGCCCGGAGCTTGAGCCCTTCGAGAGCGATCGCTTCGCTCACGAAACCGAGGCGAGCGAACAGGATGCCGAGCCCGAGAATCAGCGCAATCGCCTCACCGAACCCGACGAACCAGGCGAAGAGCGGGCCGACGTAGAGGATGCTGGGGCCGATGCTGAGCACCGGAAGAGCGGCGAGTACGAATACTCCCGTGCTCACCACAAACACGATCCCCGTCCAGGCCAACAACCGCCCAAAACGGCCCTTCAGACGCCAACGCAGACCGCGGAATGAGACCCGCTCGGCGATGATCGCCCGTGCCGCGGGAACGACGAATATCCCGACCAGGAGCGCGTTGGCGGTCAGGGCGAAGACGATCGGCACCCACCCGCCGATCCCCGCCAAAGTCTCGATGTACTGCGAGACCGACGTGTAGTCCTGGTAGTACGAGGAGTCGAGCGCCGCCTGCGGAATCACCACGAGACCCCATTGCACGAGAGCGGCGAGGGCAGTGGTGATGAGACTGACGACCAACGCCGGGCCAAGTGTGGTGCGGGGGGCCTTGCGTTGAAGCCGCAATGGCGCGCTGAGCACTGCGCCGAACCCGATCGGGCGCAGCGGCACGAGCCCGCGCTTCGGCGGCGGAGTCC
>JBDTNW010000249.1:0-3435 GCA_039933575.1 Pseudolysinimonas sp.
CGATCTGTGCGGTCTCGTGGTCGCGGATCTCACCGAGGAGGACGACATCCGGGTCGGAACGCAGGATGCTGCGCAACGCGCTCGCGAAGGTCAGCCCAGCCTTCGGGTTGACCTGCACTTGGTTGATGCCGGCGATCCGATACTCGACCGGGTCCTCAACGGTGATGACATTGATCTCAGGTCGCGCGACCTCGTGCAGCGTCGTGTAGAGAGTTGTCGACTTACCGGAGCCGGTCGGACCGGTGACCAGGATCATCCCGTACGGCTTCATGTACGAGGTGCGGTACACCGCTGCATTGCGTTCGAGCAGCTTGAGCTGCTCCATCCCGAGCCCGGTCATCGCGTTGTCGAGAATTCGCATGACGACCTTCTCGCCGAAAACTGTCGGCAGGGTCGCGACGCGGAGATCGATCTGCTTGCCGGCGTGGATGACCGACATACGGCCGTCCTGCGGCTTGCGGCGCTCAGCGATGTCGATGTCGGCCATGATCTTCAGCCGGGAGATGACGCCGTTCTGGATGTTCTTGGGGGCGCGTTGCATTTCGTGCAGCACGCCGTCGATGCGGTACCGAACGTGCATGTCGTGCTCGTTCGGTTCGATGTGGATGTCGGAGGCGTGGTCGGAGATCGCCTGACTAATGAGCAGGTTGACGAATCGCACGATCGGCGCGTCGTCTTCACTGCCTTCGGAGGCGACCGGAACCAGTTCGCCCCCCGTGAACCCCTTCTCTTCGACGATCGCAGAGGTGAGTTCGCTTAGCTCCCCATCGGATCGCACGAAGCGCGCGATCGCGGCCAACAGGTCGGCGCGTTCAGCAACGACCGGACGCACCTGGAGGCGCACGGCGGCCCGCACGTCGTCGAGTGCGAGGACGTCGCGCGGGTCCGCCATCGCGAGCAACAACCGATCGCCGTCGCGACCGATCGGCAACACCTCGTACCGACGCAGCAGCTGCGTCGAGACGAGTGCGACCGCCGACCGATCGACCGGATACTCGGTGAGGTCGACGAATGGTAGGCCGAGTTGCGCGGCGCGTGCGGACGCGACCTGGCTCTCGGTAACCACTCCGACCTGCACGAGCTCACGAACGCGCGACTCGTCCTGCGTCGCGTCGGACGTGACCAGATCCAGCGTCTGGATCGGCACTAGCCCTCGGATGATGAGGATCTCAGAAAGGGAGGTCATCTCACCCCCAAGGCGGTGGCGCACCCCGATCCCCCCGAAACGGATGTGCGCAGAGGGGAATGCGGATGTCTCCCCCCGTGTGTTCGAGGCTACGAGGAGGGACGCCCTCGGGACAGTCCCGCGTTGGGGGGACGCCGCAGAACACCCCAGGTGGCAACGACGGCGATCGCGGCGAGCACCGCGCCGGCGATCACAAAGGGACTGGATGCCTGCTCAACGAATAGCGGGAAGGACGTCATCAGCGCCACCGCTGAAATGAGGAGGTACACGACGGCACCTGCCGCCAGAGCGCCGATCCACGGGGTGCGGGCGCGGGTGGTGAAGGCAACCGCAAGCCACACCACGATCCCCGCCAGCGCGAGCCCGACCAACCCCGCGTAGAGCGGAAGCGGGGTCTGCACCGGATCCCGATCAAGGAGCACCGCCAGCAGCCCCGCGACCGCGAACGTCGCGGCGGCCCAGGTCACCGCGACGAACATCGCGATCAGGAGGCTACGCCTGAGCGGGGGCCGCTCCATCGGATGCCTTCTTCCCGGAGGCCTTCTCGGCCTGCTCGGTATCGAACTCCGCACGTGCGGCCTTGTTGCGAGCTTTGACCCGCGTGCCACGAGCGGCGATCAGGAAGCCGACCCAGATCGACACCTCGCGTGCGACCAGCGCGGCGGCGATAACCGTCGGCGAGGTGGCGAAGTACGCGAATGACAGGCCGCCCGCTCCGAACCCGTTGAGCAGCAGCAGCACTCCGATCGAGCCGAAATACACAATGATCGCGACCAGGAGGCTGCCCACAACGTGCAGCCACCACCCCGCGCGGTTGAGCAAAATGACGACCAGTACGAAGCCGATCGCGAAGAACAGCACCGGCACCCAGAACGCGGCGTCGCGGATGAACGCTCCGAACCCGGCACTGCGGAATGGTTCGGCGACGAAGAAGTTGATCACCACGGCGGCGAGCGCGGCGTAAATGACAGCGAACAGCACAGTGCCGACCAACGCGAGCAGCGATCCGACGACGCGGTTGCTGTGCTCCTTGGGCGGGATCGGGGCGTCCACGTAGACGACCCGCTCACCGGCCAGCGGCGACTCGGACTTCTCATTGGTGAGAGTCGCAGTCGCGGTCGCCGACTCTTCGGTGGGTGCCTCTTCGACGATGATCTCGTCGGAGTCTCCCGCCGTGGTCGCCGTGGATTCGTCGTTCGCCTGAGCCATCTCGGCTCCTCTCGTCCTGGAGTCAGCCTATTGCTCCGGTGCGGCTACCCGAAGACCAAGATGCCGAGCGCGATCAACCCCACGATCGACACCACGCAGGCCGCGCCAAAGATCGCGAAAGTTGCAGCGCCCATAACGCGCGTACGGCGGCGCACCGACGGCAAGTCGGGCGACGCGATGCGGGTGGCGGCGTCGCCGGGAAGAAGTTCGGGCACGACCGGCGGTGCCGGGATCGCCCGTGGTTCGTAGGTCGCGACAGCGCCGGGTCCGACCGCGTCGATCGCCCCGCGACCGAAGCCGGGCGCGACCGGGGGCATCGTCATCCCGCGTCGTCGGCGCGTGCCACCGATAGCGGGAGGAAGCGCCGAGGTCACTCGGTTGCGTGTGACGGCGACGGTGCCATCACCCGCAGGTGCCGCAGGCTCGCGGTCAACGACGACAGTGCTGTCGGAATCTCGGTCAACGACGACCGTCGATTCGTCGCGGGCGACCACGACGGTGTGCTCAACCGCCGGGTCCGCTGCTGGGCCAGATGCACGATCGACGACCACCGTCGACTCCACCGGTTCGCGATCGACGACCACCGTTGATTCTTCAGGTTCGCGTGCGACCACAACGGTGCCCTCGTCGTCATCGCCCGAAGCGGGCGGGGTGGCGTGCTTGGTCATTTCGGGCCGCTCAGACCGGAACCGTGTCGGCGTCGGCCTCGACCGGTAGCCCAAGCGGGGAGCTGCCGGTCATCGAGTCGGCGGCGGCGTCGCGGCCGCCGGAGAGCACATCGAGAACGATGATCGAGATGTTGTCTCGGCCACCGTGCTGTTTGGCGCGGTCGACCAAAGCTTGAGCCGCAGCCTCAGGACGCCCGCCCATCGTGAGCACCGCGCGGATGCTCTCGTCGTCGAGTTCTGAATGCAACCCGTCGGAGCAGACCAGCATCCGCTCGCCGTTGACCAGGGGCAGTAGCCAGCTGTCGGCCATGCTGTCAGCGGCGCCGATCGCGCGCGTGATGACGTTGCGATTCGGGAAGGTCTGGAGGTCTT
>JBDTNW010000250.1:0-3432 GCA_039933575.1 Pseudolysinimonas sp.
CCACGGACTCGTGGTCGAGGCGTTGCGTGGGGCGGGGGCCGCTCGGCTCGGTATCACGCTGAACCTCACCAACGCCATCCCACTCGATGCCTCCTCCCCGGAAGACCTCGATGCGGCCCGCAGGGTGGATGCACTGTGGAACCGTGCCTTCCTGGAGCCGATCCTGCTCGGCGCCTACCCGGCCGACTTCGTGTCGGATGTCGCTGCGTACGACTTCGAGTCGCTCATCCACGACGGCGACCTCGCGACGATCTCGCAGCCGATCGACTTCCTCGGGGTGAACCACTACCACGACGACCAGGTCTCGGGGCGACCGTTGCCGCCGAACCAGCCGCCGTCGATCACCCCGGTCACGAAGGCGCTCAAGTCGCCGTTCGTTGGGTCGGAGTTCATCACCTTCCCGTCGCGCGGGCTTCCGCGCACCGCGATGGGTTGGGAAGTCAACCCCGACGGTCTGCGCGTCCTGCTTGAGCGCCTTACGCTTGAGTATCCGAATTTGCCCACGCTCTACGTCACCGAGAACGGCTCGTCGTACGATGACCCTGAACCTTCGGACGGACATGTCGCTGACCCCCAACGCGTCTCCTACCTCGAGACCCACATCCAAGCCGTCGCGGAAGCGATTGCGGCCGGTGTTGACGTTCGCGGCTACTTCGCGTGGTCGCTGATGGACAACTTCGAGTGGGCCTGGGGCTTCGAGAAGCGTTTCGGCATCGTGCACGTCAACTACGACACCCTTGAGCGAACCGTCAAAGACTCGGGGCTCGCTTTCGCGGCGATCATTGCGGCGTGTCGCAACGTCGAATCGGCGACCAGGGCCGCTCCGTGACAATTGGGGCGCCCACTCCGACGTTGACCCCGACGCTCGAGATGGTGGCCGCCCTCGCAGGGGTGTCGCGCTCGACCGTGTCGCGCGTGATCAACGATTCGCCGAAGGTCACTGCCGAAGCACTCGCCGCCGTCAATGCGGCGATCGAGCAGCTCGGCTACGTGCCCAATCGCGCGGCGCGCACGCTGGCAAGTCGACGGACGCATTCAATCGCCCTCGTCATCCCCGAGAACACCGCCAGGTTCTTCGCTGACCCCTACTTCGCCTCCGTGGTACAGGGAGCCGCGATGCGGCTGGCCACCACCGACTTCACGCTGACCCTGCTGATCGCCTCAGAAATCGACCCAGAGAAGAGCCGCCGCTATCTCCAGGCGGGCAACGTCGACGGTGCACTGATTCTCTCCCACCACAGCGACGACCGATCGTATGTCGCACTATCACGCAACCTCCCGGTGGTCTTCGGCGGGCGACCCGCACCCTACGACGACGGCCCGATCCCCGTCTACGTCGATGTCGACAACACCGCCTCGGCGCAATCGGTCGTCGAGCTGTTGATCTCGGCCGGACGCCGTCGCATTGCGACCATTGCGGGCCCCACCAACATGACCGCAGGTCTTGACCGTCTCGAAGGGTGGCATTCGGCCCTTTCCGCAGCCGGGATGCCAACCGACCTGGTCGAACACGGCGACTTCACCCCGGCATCCGGTGCTCTCGCGATGGAGCGTCTGCTCGACCGCGGCGAACCGTTCGACGGACTGTTCGCGGCATCCGCGCAGATGGCCGACGGCGCCCTCTCGGTGCTCAAAGCGCGAGGGATCTCGGTGCCCCGAGACCTCGGGCTCGTCACCTTCGATGATGACTACTTCGCGCAGCGTGCAAACCCGCCGCTCAGCACCGTCGACCAGGAAGAGAGCGAGGTCGGTCGCACGATGTCCGAACTGCTCATGCGACTGATCAACGGTGAGGACGTGCCGCGCATCACGATGATGCCGACCAGATTGATGCGCCGCGGCTCGGAGTAGTCGGCCTTCCCGGGTTATCGTGAATTCGTGGCAGACACCGTGGTGCACGACGAGGCTGGCTCACGATTCGTGCTGATGCGCGGTGAGCGCGAGCTCGGCGAGACCGACTACATCACGCGCGGGGGCGGCGGGATCGTATTCACGCACACCGAAATCGACCCGGCTCTGCAAGAGCGGGGGCTCGGCAGCATCCTGGTCGGTGGTGCTCTCGATCAGTTGCGTGAGTCGACAACGGCACGGATCGGTGCGACCTGCCCGTTTACCCTCCGATTCCTCGAAACCCACCCCGAGTATCAGGATCTGACGACGCGCTAAGCCGGTTGTGGCGTGCCTAACTCTCGGCGTCGGAGCACTCTGGCGCCCATGCGTCGATGAAGGATGAGATTTCCGAGAGTTAGGTACGCCAGTCAGAGACCGTCTTCGTCGGTGAAAGGTGGCTTGAGCCCAGCCAGATCGGGTCGATCAGTCCTGGGGACAGCGGATCTGACGACGCGCTAGCGGGGTTTCGAGAGGTCGATCTTGATCGTCCCCTTGTAGACGTCGCGATCGCCGTCACCGGGCGATGGTGCGGGCGCGGGCACCTCGTGCTGTCGCTCGAGTTCTTGCATCGCCTCCTGCCGGTTCGGCGCGAAGAGGCCGTCGATCGGCGCGAGCACGTTGCCAATCGTCGCGCTGCCCTTCTTGGGCTTGAAGTCCATGACGCCCGTGAGCTGCCCGATCACTCCGGCCGCCACGACCAGCACCCCGACGATCACCCACACGATCCAGCCCATCGGCACAGGATACGTCGCTATCGCGTGGGAACGATGTGCGGCCGCCCGTCGATTTCGACGACACGCACCTCGAGTCCGTAGACCGACGAGATCGTGGATGCCGTGAGCACGTCAGCTGGAAGCCCGACGGCGGCGAGGCGGCCGGCCGAGAGGAGTGCGACCCGATCGGCGACGGATCCGGCAAGCGAGAGGTCGTGCACGACGAGCACGACGGCACGGCCCGCGTCGGCCAATTCCCGGGCAATGCGCAACACGTCTTCCTGGTGCCTCAGGTCGAGTGCGGCGGTCGGCTCGTCGAGGAACACGATCGAAGTGTCCTGAGCCAGCACCCGGGCGAGCGACACGCGCGCCCGCTCGCCGCCGGAGAGCTCGGTGAAGCGCCGGTGGGCGAGATGCCCGACATCCGCACGTGCTGCCGCCGAGCTCACGGCGCGGGTGTCGTCGGCGAGCTCACCCGTACGCGTCCAGGGCGAGCGCCCCATCTGGATGACCTCGAGCACCCGAAACGGAAAGATCAGGGTGTTGTCCTGGGTGAGAACCGCGCGTCGCCGAGCGAGTTCGAGCGGCGAGAACGATCGCACGTCGCGATCGTCGAGCAGAACCGAACCGGATGCCGGAGCCAGCTCCCCCGAAAGCACGGAAAGCAGCGTCGACTTGCCCGCGCCGTTCGGCCCGACCAGGGCGAGCACTTCGCCGGGGATGACGTCGAGCGTGATGTCGTCGAGAACGCGCCGACCGCCGAGGTCGACCGACACGGAGTGCGCGCGCAGACTCATGCCCACCCTCCCGACCGGCGACGCTGGCGCCA
>JBDTNW010000251.1:0-3420 GCA_039933575.1 Pseudolysinimonas sp.
GTTCGTCGACCTTGATCACGACGCCATCGATCTCGTGTTCGACCGAGTGCCGGGCGGCTCCGTAGTGCTCGATGTAGACGGCTGCGGCGAGCGCGTTCGACGCGACGTCGAACCGTTCGGAGGTCGGCAACCCCCAGGATTTCAGCAGCCCGTAAACCTCCGACTGCGACGAAACCGGCGGGTCAGGCCACGCCCCGATGCCGTGCACCAACATCGACAGGTGCCCGATTCGGGAGCGCATCCGGGTGAGGGCGTCACCTGACTTGCCCTCTTCTTTCTGGCGCAGCGAACCGGATGCCGCGTTCCGCGGGTTCGCGAACACCCGGTCGCCGGCCGCAACCTGGGAGGCGTTGAGAGTGTCGAAGGCCGCTGTAGTGAAGAACACTTCGCCGCGCACTTCGACGATCGGTGGCGGGTTCGGGGTGTTCAGCCGGCGAGGAATCGACCTGATCAGAAGGACATTTTCGGTGACATCTTCGCCCACGACCCCGTCACCGCGGGTCGCCGCCGAGACGAGTACTCCGTCGACGTAACGCAGGTTGATGGCGAGTCCGTCGATCTTGAGCTCGCACAGGTACTCGACCGGTCGCCCCGAGTCTCGTTCGACCTTCGCAGCCCACGCCAGAAACTCGTCGCGACTGAACACGTTGTCGAGGCTCAGCATCCGCTCGGCGTGAGTGACCGGAGCGAACAGCGTCGTCGCCGCTGACCCGCCGACGGTCTGAGTCGGGCTGTCGTGGCTCTGCAATTCGGGAAACAGCCGCTCGAGCTCTTCGAGGCGGTGCATCAGATCGTCGTACTCGGCGTCACTGGCGAGCACGGTGTCGCGCTGGTAGTAGGCATCGCGCAGTTCGAGGATGCGGGTCGTCAGGTCGTCAGCCTCGACTTTCGCGGCGGCGAGACCCGCGTCGGTCACGGCAGGAACCTGCTCGATGGGGTCGGACGCTGCACCGCGGGGCATACCCCGAGCTTACGAACACCCCCCGACGCGGCAACTCGGCCAGAATGTCGTCGTGACCCTGCGCCAGACCACCCTCGACGACCTCTGGGATTTCGGCGACCCTGCCGCGAGCGAACGCCGTTTACGCGAGGCTTACGACCAGACACCGGATGCCGAAGAGCGCCGCGAACTCCGCACCCAGATCGCCCGCGCGATGGGCCTCCAAGGTCGCTTCACCGAAGCCCACGCCGTACTCGACGCCCTCGATCTCGACGACCCGGTGGTGGCTGTGCGGGCGGCGCTTGAACGCGGGAGGCTGCACAACTCAGCCGGCGCGCCCGTCGAAGCGGCCGTGCATTTCCGCAAGGCGGCCGAACGCTCCGCACCCCCGGCGAGCGCCGCGCTCACCTTCCTACGTCTCGACGCGCTGCACATGCTCGGCATCGCCGACTCCGCGAACATCGAAGACTGCACCGCCCGCGCCCTCGGCGAACTCAGCGCAGTGGATGACCCGCGCACCCAGCGCTGGGCAGTCTCGCTGAACAACAACCTGGGTTGGGCGCGCTTCGAGGCGGGAAACACCGCGGGGGCGCTTGAGGCTTTCCATGCCGCCGCAGCTGCCGCCGAACAGTACGGAACCGCGCAGCAGCAGGCTTGGGCTGCCGAAGCCATCGCGGAGGTCGGCGCGGCCGCAGGGGATGGCGACTCAGGTAGCTAAGGAGCGGGCGAGTCGTTCCACAGCGTGACGAAGTTCGTCATCACCTCGCCGCCCACGTAGTCCGGGTCGCCGATCGTGGCCATGCCATCCTGAATGTAAACGTGGTAGTTGAGGTAGTTCACGTCGACCGTGTGGGTCATCCAGATCGGACTCATGCGCAGCGCCTTCACCGCCGCCGCCATGTCGGGATCGGTGCCGACCGGCGAGTACAGCTCGAGGATCACCTTGTCTTCCGACAGGTCGGCGTCGGCGAACTCCGAGTCGAGGGCGCGCAGATCTGTTGCCTGCTGGATCAGAGTCGCCAACTGTTCGTAGGTGCCGGTTGCCTTGAGGTCTTTCGCCTCGAGCCGAATCGATGGCAGCAGCGGGGCACTTGGGGCTGAAGCCAGCAGCGGCAGAAGTGTCGCGGCCTCGTGATCCCAGTCGGTCAGTACCAGGTTGCGGTCGGGGTCGAGCGAGTAATAAACCGACGGGTCTTGTGCCGCGAGCGCCGGCACGATGTCGAGCCGTGCCGCATCCCCAGGCGTGACCGCGACATGGTGGGCGTCGGCGAAACCTCCCGCGGCTTGCGCCACCGTCACCGGAAACGCCGTCAGGGCGTCGGATTCGAGCCGAGTACGCGTCTCAGCGACCACCTGGGCCAGGTCGGCACCGGCCGCGTACTGCACGACGAGTCCGGTGCACAGGTCGAGCGTCCCGCCATCTACTCGATCGTCGGCAGCGAGGTCGACAGCGAAAGTCTGCACACCGGTGGTGGGTGAGCATCCTGCCGCCACTTGGTAGTCGAGGGTGTTCAGGTTGCTCAGCCCGCCGAAGCCGTCGTCGTCGGACGCCGTCGCTGCGAGAGCCTCGATGTTGCGGAAGGCCTCGAGTTCGATCGCAACGGGGTAGCGATCCTCGACATCGACGACAACCCGTTCGAGCGCCCGCAGCGCAGTCGCAGCGTCGGGTCGCAAAACCCGCATCAGAATCGTTGCGCCACTCGCGACGCCGCTGACCAGTCCGCTGATGCCCGACACCCGCGTCCACAGGTCGCGGCCGATCCCGGTGTTACCGTCGTCGACGTAGACCCCGAAGTCCACATCGTGGCGACCGAGCCGGATGTTGACCGCCCCGTGGTCGTTCAGATATGCCTGAACCTCAGCCACCAGTTTGTCGAGGTCGGATTCCGAGATGGCCGGGTCGAGCTCGCCGCGGATGGTGCCGCCGCTCGTGAACGCGTCGGAGTGGTCGGCGAGAACGGTGGCGCCGATGACCCCGTGGCGCCCTTTCAGCCAGTCGAGCGCCTGATCGGGGCGGTTCGGCGTGCACGCCGTGAGGATGGTGGCAGCGAGCACGGCAACGGTGACAAGAAGGGCGACACCCCGACGACTCATGCACCCACCGGTACGGCACTCACTGTGCGATCGATCGTGCACTGGCCAAGCACCCGGGTGCCGACGTAGATCACGGCGCTCTGTCCCGGCGAGACACCGAACAGCGGTTGATCGACCGTGATTACCAGTTCGGCCCCGACCATCCGTGCCATCGCCGGAACGGGGTCGGCGTGCGCGCGCACCTGAACGTCGCAGGCGAACGGGATGTCGGCATCCTCGGGGGGTAGTCCGGCCCACGAAACCCGTGACCCGGCGAGTTCGCGCAGGGCCAGCGCCTCGCGCGGTCCCACCACGACCTCGTTGGTCTTGGGCCGGATCTCGAGCACGAACCGCGGCTTGCCGTCGTCGGTCGGGTAACCGATGTCGAGACCCTTGCGCTGACCGAT
>JBDTNW010000252.1:0-3407 GCA_039933575.1 Pseudolysinimonas sp.
GGCATCCCGTTGGCGGTGTTGCTGTCGCACTCGGTGGGGTGGCCCGTCATCCCGCGTCGCCTATTACGGGCCGCGATCACGATTCCGCTCGTGCTTCCCCCCGTGATTGGCGGCATCGCGCTGCTGCTGCTTCTGGGCCGACGTGGACTGATCGGACAGTTCCTCTACGGGATCGGCGTCACGATCCCGTTCACGACCGGAGCCGTCGTGATCGCGCAGACCTTCGTGGCGATGCCGTTCCTGGTGTTCGCGGTCGAGGGTGCCCTGCGTTCGGCTGACCGGCGCAGCGAGCTGGCCGCCGCATCCCTCGGGGCTTCGCCGGCCCAAGTGTTCAGGCTCGTCACGCTGCCGCTCATCGCCCCCGGCATCGCCGCTGGCGCCGTGCTCTGCTTCACTCGCGCCCTCGGAGAGTTCGGCGCGACCATCACCTTCGCCGGCTCGCTGCCGGGTGTGACCCGCACCCTGCCGATCGCGTCGTACCTGGCGATGAACTCCGACCCCGACACCGCGATCGCTCTTGCGCTGGTGCTCCTCGTGGTTTCGCTCGCCGTGCTGCTCGCCCTGCGCGACCGGTGGTTGCCGGGGGCGCTGTCATGAGCGTTCTCGCGGTCGACATCACCGTTGCGCGGGCGGCGTTCGACGTCGTGGCGCAGCTCGAGGTGACGTCGGGTCGCGCGCTGGCGTTGGTCGGTCCGAACGGCGCCGGCAAGTCGACCGTGCTCGCGGCGATCGCCGGACTCGTGGATGCCACGGGCTCAGTCCGCCTGGACGACCGGGACTTGAGCGACCTGCCCGCCGAGCAGCGCGGGGTCGGGGTGGTGTTCCAGGACTTCCTGCTGTTCCCGCATCTCACCGTTCGCGACAACGTTGCGTTCGCGGCGCGAGTGAGCGCGGGCGGGTGGAAAGCCGCACGCGAGGCGGCTCAACCCTGGCTCGAACGCTTCGACCTGACCGGGCTGGCAGGTCGGCATCCCGAAGCACTGTCGGGCGGGCAAGCGCAACGCGTGGCACTCGCCCGCGCGCTCGCCTCAGAACCCTCAGTGCTTGTGCTCGACGAGCCGATGGCGTCGCTCGACGTCGAGATACGGGATGAGGTGCGAACCGACCTAGCAGGTTACGTGCGTGACTTTGGCGGGCCGACGATCATCGTGAGCCACGATCTCGACGACGCCAAGGCTTTGGGCGACGAACTTGCGGTCATCGAGAAGGGGCTGATCGTGCAGCGCGGCGCGCTGGCCGAACTGGCCGCGTCACCGGCGACCCCGTGGATCGCGCGCTTCGCTTCTCGATAGCGTGGGGGAATGACCTCGTTCGACCCCACGGTGTGGCGTGAGTACGGAGCCCCGCTGGTCGCGGGCGCCGCTGAAGGCCCGTTGCGCGGCGAGACCGTCGCAGTGAAAGACCTCTACGACGTCGAAGGTTTCGCGGTGGGAGTCGGCAACCCGACCTTCCTCGCCGAAGCAGAGGTCGAGATCGGCTCGGCTCCCGCGGTCACGATGCTGCTCGAAGCGGGAGCGGATGTCGTGGGCATCGCGCAGACCGACGAGTTCGCGTACAGCATCGTCGGTGCCAACCCGCACTACGGAGCCCCGCCGAACCCCGCGGTGCCCGGTGGGTTGCCCGGCGGCTCCTCGAGCGGACCAGCCTCCGCGGTCGCACTCGGCCAGGCATCCATCGGGCTCGGCACCGACACGGCGGGCTCGATCCGAGTGCCGGCGTCGTACCAGGGGCTGTGGGGGTTGCGCACGACACACGACTCAGTGCCCGACGAAGGCATCTGGCCGCTCGCGCCATCCTTCGATACCGTCGGCTGGCTGACCCGCGACGCCGCCACGCTGCGCCGCGTCGTCGAGGTCGCGCTGGGAACGATCGTCGTCGATCCGGGCGGTTTCGTCGTCGACCCGACCTTCGTCGCGCTCGCCGAACCGTCGGTACGCCTGGCGTTCACTGCCGCGATCGCCGGCTTCGAGGTCGAAGAGGTGTCGCTGGGCGACCCGGACGCGATGTTCGAGGCCTTCCGCGTGACTCAGGCGGCCGAAGCGTGGGATTCCGACGGCGGCTGGGTCACCGGGCATCCGGATGCCGTCGGCCCCGCCACTCGCGAACGGTTCGCCTTCGCCGCCACCGTCACGCGCGAGCAGGAGGCCGAGGCGCGCGCGGCGCTCGCGATGCACCGTGAGCGGCTCGACCGCATCCTAGGAAACCGGGTGCTGCTCATCCCGTCGGCATCGTCCCCAGCTCCCTCGGTGAACGCGTCACCCGAGGAATTGGATGCCGTCCGCGGCGCGACCCTGCGGCTTACGGCAATCGGGGGGATCGCCGGGCGGCCCGCGCTGTCGGTTCCGGTGCTGCAACTGCCGGAGCCGGTCGGGTTGTGCCTAGTTGGGCCTCGGGGGAGTGATCTGGCACTGATCGACCTGGGAGCGCAGCTGGTCGGCTGAAGCTCAGGGTCGGCCGGACTGCGCGTTCACCCAGATCTCAAGATCGCCGGCATCGGTCTTGCAGGTCGCTGGATCCGGGAACGGAACGCCGAGGAACTGCAGAGCAACCGACGCGGTGCTCTGCGAGGCCTTTCCGTTCACATCGGGAGAGTTGTCGATCTGGATCGAGGTCGTAAAGCCGATCGAGATCGGATGAGTTCCTTGCGGGTCAGACGGGAGGGAGAAGGTGCCGATGCCGGTGTAGTGGATGTACTGCGACCGCTGCACGTCGATGTTGATGACGCCTCCGCGCTGGAAGTGCACCTCGGCAGCGGTATCGCTCACACTGAGCGCCAAAGAGGCCGACGGGTTGCCGTCGTCGCTGCAGTACATCCCCATGACGTCGTGCCCGTCGACAGTCCCGGTGACGAAGAAGTCGTCGTTGTCGAGATCGTCGGCCAGCCAGGGGACGTTCTGGTACCGAGCGACCCAGCCGTCCCGAGTCGTGGGCGGAGTGATCGGGAACGGATCGCCACCTCCACCGCCACCCCCGTTGCCGTCGACGGTCGTCGTGCCGTCAGGCCCGGTGAGGCCGGTCGTCGTCGGTAAGGGGCTCGGCGAGACCGTGCAGCCGGCGAGGATCGCAGTCGCGGCGAGGAGGGCGAGGGCTGAGGTGAGCGTGACTCGAATCGACATACAGCACACGGTAGCGAAAGAGAACGGCCAAGATGGCGAACGTGACCCCACAGCCGGCTGAGCGCAACGAGCGGGCGATCGTCGTCGTTCTGGCGCTATTTCGCCTGATGCAGCATCTTCCTTACCTGGCCATCGCGATCGCCTTCGGGGGTTGGACCACCTACGCCAATGCCGTCGTTGCGACGTGGTTCTTCGCCGTATCGATGGCGTGGTCGGTCGCTTTGTTTGTGCGCGCGTACCTCCGCCGCGGGCTCACCTGGCCGTGGGCGGCGACCGATGTCGCGTTCTACG
>JBDTNW010000253.1:0-3391 GCA_039933575.1 Pseudolysinimonas sp.
CGACAACCCTCACCGGCCCGGTCACCGATCAGGCTGCCCTGCACGGTCTGCTGAGGCGGATATCCGATCTTGGCGTGACATTGATTTCTGTGAACGAGCTGGACAAGGAGAACGAGCAATGACCACCACCACCACCACCCCGAAGCTGTCCACCCGGCCCCGGCCCCGCCCGCAGTGGCTTGTCCCGACCGGGCTGATTTTGCTCAGCCTGATCCCGATCCTCGCCGGTGCCGTACGACTCACCGAGCTGACCGGCGAGGCGATCGAAACGCCGCAGAACGCGCGGTTCCTCGACTCTCCCATCCCGGTCGTCACCCACATCGTGAGCGTCACAATCTTCAGCCTGCTGGGTGCGTTCCAGTTCGTCCCCGCCCTTCGTCGCCGTCGGGGCGGGTGGCACCGCACCGCGGGGCGCATCCTGGTACCCGCCGGGTTGCTCGCCGCGTTGTCGGGTATGTGGATGGCTGTCTTCTACGCGCATCCGGTCGGCGAAGGCGACGCGATCTCGGCGCTTCGGCTTCTGTTCGGCGCAGCGATGATCGCGAGCATCGTGCTCGGATTCCGGGCCATCATGCGTCGCGACTTCGTCATCCACAGCGAGTGGATGACGCGGGCCTACGCCATCGGCGTCGGTGCCGGCACTCAGGCGATCGTCCTGATTCCCGAATCGATCATCTTCGGGTCGGGCAACGAGCTCCCTCGCACCGTCTTCATGGGCGCCGCCTGGGTGATCAATCTTGCGATCGCCGAGTTGGTCATCCGTCGTCGTCGCAACTTCTCAAACCACTGAATCTCCGCAACCCACCAAAAGGACACACCCCATGAACACCCCCATCCGCATCGAGGCCGCCCTCGACCCCCGACCCTCTCGCTGGCTCTGGCTGGTGAAAATGTTCCTCGCCATCCCGCACTACCTGATCCTCGCTGGGCTGGCCGTTGCGTTCATCGTCACCACTCTGATTGCGGGGGTCGCGATCCTGGTGAAGGGACGCTACCCGCGGGCGCTGTTCGACTTCAACGTCGGCGTGCTGCGTTGGAATTGGCGCGTCGGCTTCTACGTCTATGCAGGGCTCGGAACAGACAAGTACCCGCCGTTCAGTCTTGGGCGACACGCGGACTATCCCGCGAGCGTCGACGTCGACTACGATCCGAAACCCTCTCGGCCACTCGTGCTCGCCAAGTGGTTCCTGGCAGTGCCGCACCTGATCATCGTCGCTGTTCTCTTGGGCGACTGGTTCTCACTTCAGCACCCGTCCCAAGCAGCGACCGGGGCGTTCTCCATTCTCAATATCCTGGTGGTCACCGCGGGCATCTTCCTGCTCATCACATCTCGGTACCCCCGACCACTGTTCGATCTTCTGCTGGGCCTGAATCGGTGGGTGTATCGCGTCCTTGCCTACGTTGCGTTCATGCGAGACGAATACCCTCCCTTTCGTCTGGACACCAACGCGCAGCCCGACGGCCAAGAAGACGACCATGACCAGCTCTGATTCCGTGGTGGAGGTACACGACCTCCGCAAGGCGTACCGCGGCGGCTTCGAGGCGGTCCGAGGGATCGACTTCACGATCCGACGCGGCGAAACCTTCGCGCTACTCGGGCCCAACGGTGCCGGCAAGAGCACCACCATCGAGATCCTCGAAGGTCATCGCGATCGCTCCGGCGGCACGGTGAGCGTGCTTGGGGTCGACCCGCAACATGGCGGGCTGGACTGGAAGGCCCAGCTCGGCATCGTGCTGCAGTCCGGCGGCGACCAGGGCAGCGCAACCGTGCGCGAACAGCTCACCCACTTCGCCGGCTTCTACCCGAACCCACGCAAGGTCGACGAGGTGATCGCGGCGGTTGGTCTCGAGCAGAAGGCCACGACGCGCATCAAGAAGCTCTCGGGCGGGCAGCGACGCCGGGTCGACGTTGCGCTCGGCATCATCGGCAACCCCGAGCTGCTCTTCCTGGACGAGCCGACCACCGGATTCGATCCCGAGGCTCGGCGTCAGTTCTGGGAGCTAATCCGCGCGCTCAAGCGCGAAGGAACCAGCATCCTGCTTACCACCCACTACCTCGACGAAGCTGCGCAGCTCAGCGACCGCGCCGGCATCATCGCCGACGGCCGCCTTGTCGCGCTGGGAGCGATCGACGCTCTGGGCGGGCCCGACGCGCGCGTCCCGGTCGTCAAGTGGGTCGACAACGGCACCGTGCGCGAGCAGCGCACCGACCGACCAGGCGAACTCGTCGCGCGGTTGACTGCCGACGGCGAACCCGTGCGGCTCGAGGTCATCCGGCCCTCACTTGAAGACATCTACCTCACCCTCATCCATGCCGAACTCGCAACCCAGGAGGTTTCCGCGTGACGACCGCGACCATCATCCCCAACGGCCTCTCCCGCATCCGCTACGAGCTGCTCGGCTACTTTCGGCAGGGCGACACGGTGTTCTTCACCTTCCTGTTCCCGGTCGTCATGTTGACCATCTTCTCGGTCGCATTCAGCGCCCAGAGCTTCGGGATGGATGGAGCGGGTCATGCGGTCACGGCAGCCAGCTACTACCTGCCAGGCATGCTCGCCGCCGGCATGTTGCTCAGCGGCCTGCAAAACATGTCGATCGACATCGCGATGGAGAAAAGCGATGGGACGCTCAAGCGTTTGGCCGGCACCCCGCTCTCGGTGATCAGCTACTTCATCGGCAAGATCGGCCAGGTGTTGGTCACTGGTCTGTTGCAGGCGGCCGTGCTGATCGCGATCGCCCACTTCGCGTTCGGCGTCGACCTGCCAACCGAGCCCTCAGCATGGTTCACGTTCACCTGGGTCTTCCTGCTCGGAGTCACGACCTGCGCCATCCTGGGGATCGGGTTGAGCGGGCTCCCGCGTTCCGGCAAGAGCGCGACCGCCGTCATCATCCCGATCGTCCTGATCTTGCAGTTCATCTCGGGGGTCTACCTGACCTTCACCAAACTGCCCGAGTGGCTGCAGAACGTCGCCAGCTTGTTCCCACTGAAGTGGCTCGCTCAGGGCATGCGCTCGGTATTCCTACCCCCGACCTTCGAGGCAGGGGAGGCTGGCGGCGTCTGGAACCTGACCGGAGTCGCGATCGTCCTCGGCATCTGGCTGGTGGCCGGTCTGGTCGCCGCACGACTCAGCTTCCGGTGGATCCGCAAAGACAGTTAGGCCGCGTCACCGTGCTCCGCGTATAGGGAGCACGGCGGCGGCCCCGAGGAGCGCGCATGCGCCAGCTACCGCGTAGAGGCCCGCGTAGCTTCCGCCCGTGACCAGGAGGATCGCGGGCGCGATCGCGGGCGCAACTGAGGATGGCAGCGCGGTGGCGATGTTCAAAACCCCGAGGTGGGTCGCTGCTCGATCACCGTGAGGCAGCACGTCGACGGCAAGTGCCAGGTCGACGG
>JBDTNW010000254.1:0-3385 GCA_039933575.1 Pseudolysinimonas sp.
TCTGGGCGACTAGAGCTTCTCGATCGGCGCGATCTTGATCAGCAGCCGCTTCTTACCCGCCTGATCGAACTGCACCTCGGCGATCGACTTCGTGCCCTCACCGGTCACCAACTCGACCCGACCTTCCCCGAAATCGGTGTGTCGGATGCGGTCGCCAACTTCCAGAGTCAGGTCGCCGTTGTCGCGCACCTTGCCGGTGATCGCGTTCGCCCACTCACGCTTCTCGCGCGGCGGCGCAGGAGGCAGATCGGTGGAGTACGAGAAGCCGCGCGCCGGGCCACCCGCATAACCGCGGGCGTTGAGCGCGCGCGGCCGGGTGCCGCCACGGGACGTCGCATCACCCGGCGACTGCCGCCAGTCGATGAGACCCGCCGGAATCTCCTGCAGGTACCGGCTCGGCATCGCGACGCTCGTGTCACCGAATGCGGAGCGAGTCATCGACAACGAGAGGAACAGTCTTTTCTTCGCCCTCGTGATGCCGACGTAGAACAGCCGTCGCTCCTCGGCGAGGCCGCCCGGCTCCCCCGCCGACATCCGGTGTGGCAGCAGGTCTTCTTCGACGCCGGTGACGAAGACGGCGTCGTACTCGAGGCCCTTCGCGGTGTGCAGAGTCATCAGCGACACCGAGCCCGAGTCATCCTCGATCTCGTCGGTCGCGGCGACCAGAGCCACTTCGGTGAGAAAGTCGAGCAAGGTGCCGTCGGGATTGTTCTTGCCGAACTCCTTCGCGACCGAAACCAGCTCTTCGACGTTTTCGATCCGCGCCTCGTCTTGGGGATCACGAGTCGCCCGCAAGGCGTCGAGATACCCCGACTTGTTGATCAGTGCGATCAGGATGTCGGCGGGCTTGGCGTTCGCGGCGAACATCGCTTCGACCTCATCGAACAGTTCCCCCAGCTCGAGGATCGCCTTCGTCACCTTCGGCCCGAGGTCGAGTTGCGCGGCGTCGCCGAGGGCATCCCGCAGCGGAACTCCCACCTTGTCGGCGTGCGCCTGAAGCGCCGCCTCGGTCGCCGGTCCAATGCCGCGCTTGGGGGTGTTCAGGATGCGGCGCAGCGCCAGATCGTCGGCCGGATTCGCGATCTGGATCAGGTACGCCATCGCGTCCTTGATTTCGGCGCGTTCGTAGAACTTGGTGCCGCCGATGATTCTGTAGGGCAGCCCGGAGCGGATGAACACGTCTTCGAGCGGTCGGGTCTGCGAGTTCGTGCGGTAGAAGACCGAGATCTCGCTGTACGGCATCCCGGACGTGCGCAGGGCCGAGATCTCGTCGGCGACGAACTGCGCCTCATCGTGACCCGAATATCCCGTGTAGCCGATGATCGGATGCCCGGCGCCAACCGTCGTGAACAGGTTCTTCTCAAGCCGGTCGAAGTTGTTCGCGATCACGGCATTCGCCGCATCCAGGATGTTCTGGGTCGACCGGTAATTCTGCTCGAGCAGCACGGTCTTGGTCTCGGGATAGTCGCGCTCGAACTCGACGATGTTGCGGATGTCGGCCCCGCGAAACGCGTAGATCGACTGGTCGGAATCGCCGACCACGGTCAGTGAGGCGCCCGGGAGCCCGCCCGAGGCGTCGACCTGCGTGCGCGTGTCGTCCGGAACATGCTGCGGCTTGATGGGTCGTGTCAGTTCGCGGATGAGGGCGTATTGCGCGTGGTTGGTGTCTTGGTACTCGTCGACCAGTACGTGGCGAAACCGCCGCTGATAGAGCGCGGCCACGTCGGGGAATGCCCGGAACAAATGCACCGTCTCGCCGATCAGGTCGTCGAAGTCGAGGGCATTCGCGCGTCGAAGACCGGCTGTGTACCGACGGTAGATCTCCAGAAACGCGACCTCGGCGGGGTCGTCGGAGTTGATGTTGCGGGCGTAGGTTTCGACGTCGATCAGTTCGTTCTTCTGCTTCGAGATCTTGCCCGCGACGATCCCCGGAGTGAGGTTGAGGGTGTCGGCATCCAGCTCTTTCACGATCCGCTTGATCAGCGCACGGCTGTCGGCCGAGTCGTAGATCGTGAACCCCGCCTTCATGCCCATGACGTCGGCTTGACGACGCAGGATGCGCACACACGCCGAGTGGAAGGTCGAAATCCACATGCCGTCGGCGACGTATCCGACTAACTGGTGCACCCGCTCACGCATCTCGGCCGAAGCCTTGTTGGTGAAGGTGATGGCCAGAATCTGCAGCGGCGTGGCTTCGCCGCTCGCGAGAAGGCTCGCGATGCGCCGGGTGAGAACGCTGGTTTTGCCCGAGCCAGCGCCCGCCACGATCAGCAGCGACTTCCCCCGGTAGAGCACCGCCTCGCGCTGCCGCGGGTTGAGTCCCTCGAGCAGCCGGTCGTCAATCGCAGGCTGGCTCATCGTGCTTCGATTCTACGTTTCACGACCGACGGCGTCCCGGGCCTCGACGGCCAGATCGGGATGATCGGCGAACACCCCGTCCACTCCGGTCGCCAGCAGTTCGGCGAACTCAGCACGCCAGTCGCCCCGATCCGCCGGGGTGCCCGCTGAACGATGCCGTCGGGCGAGGAACGCGTTTTCGGGTCGCAGGGTCCAGGTGAAAACTGAAAGCCCGGCATCGTGTGCACGCTCGACGAGAGCTGGGCCGGCGGCATCCAGCAGTACCGCCTTGTCGACACTCACGCCGTCGACGCCAACCCCATCGACGGCGGTGGCGAGAGCGATCAGCGCCTCGGCCGACAGTCGGGATGCGTCCGCCGCCTCGAGAAGGTAGACGAACCTGCCGCCGACGCCGTGTGCGCGCACCTGCCCGAGCAGTGGCTGCTCGAAGCATTCGACGATGATGCGGTCGCCGCCATCCCAGGCGCGCAGTTCTTCGGCGACGAGACCATCCAGCGGGATGCCGATCGAGGCGAAGTAACTGGGATGCTTCACCTCCGCCACGATTGCGATCGGCCGCCCGGTGCGCTCAGCACCCGCGTCCAGAATCTCGAGCAGGTCGATCAGGCGCAGGATCGGTTCGACGCCGTCGAACCGGGCCGACTCGGGTCGCAGCTCGGGTAGCCGCTCGCGCGTGCGCAAGGTCGCGAGTTCGGCCCAGGTGAAGTCCTCGGTGAACCACCCGGTGAGGGTCTCACCATCGATCGTCTTGGTCGCTCGCCGGTTGACGAATTCTGGATGACTCGCGACATCCGTCGTTCCGGAGATCTCGTTTTCGTGCCGGAGCACGAGCACCCCGTCCCGGGTCGCAACGATGTCGGGTTCGATCGCGTCGACCCCGAGGTCGATCGCGAGCTCGTACGCCGCACGGGTGTGTTCGGGGCGGTAGCCGCACGCGCCGCGATGGCCGATCACGAGAGTGCGGGAGGTGATCACTCGATCACGATAATGTGAACGCGAAATGGCGACCTGTGCGAACTGCGGTGAA